>JBBTTP010000068.1:0-10778 GCA_038064215.1 Patescibacteria group bacterium
GCGTGGGAACTGCCATGATGGTGCTTGAACTTATCAGTAATGACGGCAGAAAATTTTCAGAGATAGTGAACGAATTTGAAAAATATCCTGCAAGCGGTGAAATGAACTTCATGGTGCCGGATATCCAATCCATTATGGACAAACTGCAGGCGTCCCACACAGATGCTGTATCTGTCGATACACTAGACGGCTTAAGCGTTTGGTACGCTGACTGGTGGTTTAATGTACGGGCTTCCCATACCGAACCGCTATTACGGCTCAATGTAGAGGCGAATACAAAGGAATTATTAGAAGAAAAGACCGCAATACTCGTTGAAAAAATTAAGAAAGACAGTCTTTATTAAAAGACTGTCTTTCAGAGCGCTTATGGCAAATTTGGATGACCAAAGAGCAATGCAAAAACTTGATCCCAAAGGGGTACTCGCTTCCACGGCACAATTTGCAGATCAGTGCGAACAAGCGTGGAGAGAAGCGTCTGCTATCGAGTTTCCCAAGCAATATCAGCCCATCTATAATATTGTTGTCGCTGGTATGGGAGGGTCGCGGTTCACACCCCGCTCCATCAAAGAACTTTTCCGCGGTCAAATCCGCGAACCATACGAAATCGTGGACGATTACACCCTTCCGGGGTATGTGGACAGCGATACCTTGGTAATTTTATCTTCATTTTCCGGAACTACTGAAGAAGTGCTTTCCTGTGGTCAGGACGCTGTCAAGCGGGGCGCAAAACTCACCGGTATTGTGAGTGGTGGTCCTATTGCAAATTTTCTTAAAGCACGCGGCGCAACCATGTACCAGTTTACACCCACGCACAATCCCTGCGGCCAGCCGAGAATCGGCGGCGGGTATCTGCTTATGGGACACCTCGGACTTTTGAAAGCATTGCATCTCGTGGACATTGAAGAAAAAGAGGTTGCCGAAGCTATTGCTTACGCTCGCACGACTGCCCGGAAATACACAAAAGATATTCCCGCGGCGCAAAATCCCGCAAAGCAGCTTGCGGTAACGCTTGACGGTACGCATCCGTTTATTATCACTGCAGAATTTTTGAAAGGCTTCGGTAATGGATTTGCCAACCAGCTCAATGAAACTGCCAAAATGATCTCCGACCCGCGCATCATCCCAGAACTCAATCATCACCTCATGGAAGGATTAGCGCATCCGGACAGTATGAAAAGCAATGGTCTGTTTGTCTTTTTTACCTCACGATTTTACAGTCCGCAGGTGCAAAAGCGGTTTACTATCACAAAAACCGTTGTTGAAAAACAGGGTATACAAACAAAAGAAATACCACTTACTGGGCCCACGCCGTTAGCCCAAGTGCTTGAGGCATACACGTTATCCGGCTTTACGACATTCTATGCGGCAATGCTCCATGATATCGATCCCGTCGCCATACCCTGGGTAGATTATTTCAAGGAACAATTAAGCCGCATCCGATAATAATTTGAATGTTTCGGTGCGGCACAAAGGGCCGTAATCGTCCCGCTCAGCGGGACGAACGAGCCCTTAGAGAAGGAGGGTGCATGAAACGATCCTATGTTATTGATTTTAAGCATGTAGGAAAAGAGGACGGAGATATTGTCGGCGGCAAGGGCGCAAATTTAGGGGAAATGACGAAAGCCGGCTTTCCCGTGCCGCCGGGGTTTATCGTTACCGCACAAGCCTACCGCGATTTTTTAGTAGAAGCAGGAATACAACACACAATCGAGCAATTACTAACAGGGTTAAATGTGAATGACAGCAAAGCCCTAGATCGAGCAAGTGTTGCCGTACAGAAGCTCATTCTCAGGTCTCTGTTCCCAGCCCGTATTGCCAAAGAAGTTATTCCTGCCTATTTTGCGTTAGGGGGCAAGTTGATTCATCATGCGCTCGTCGCCGTACGGTCATCGGCCACTGCCGAGGATCTTCCCGGCGCGTCATTTGCCGGCCAGCAATCCACGTTTCTCAATGTCCAGGGGGAAGCAAATCTATTAGAAAAAATTAAAGAGGCGTGGGCATCGCTTTTTACGGCCCGGGCGATATTTTACCGCGCAACGAATCATTTTGACCACTTTAACGTCGCTATTGCCGTGCCAGTGCAAAAAATGGTGGCTTCAGAAACGTCCGGGGTCATGTTTACCATAGATCCCGTGACCAATGACAAAGGCAAAATCGTCATTGAAGCAATCCTGGGACTGGGAGAAATGATTGTGCAGGGCGCGGTCACGCCGGATCACTATGAGGTGGACAAAAAAACCGATGCAATTCTCGTCAAACAGGCCAATGTGCAGGAAAAAATGATGGTCAAAAAAGGAAACAAAAATGCTATTGTGGTTCCATCGGCCAGCGCGGCGAAAAAATTAAAACTCACGGATAGTGAAATCAGGGCAATCGCAACACTTGGCAAAAAACTGGAAAAGCACTACTACTTCCCGCAGGACGTGGAGTGGGCTATAGAAAAGGGAACGGTTTACCTTGTGCAGACACGGCCGGTGACGACCACCGGCAAGCTACCAGCGACCAGCGACACCCTACCAGCAAATGCGGCAACATTAACCCTTCTTGTAAAGGGTAATCCGGCGAGCCCGGGAATGGCGTCGGGTCCGGTTAGAATCCTGGCATCTGCTAAGGAAATTCACAAAATCGCAAGCGGCGATATATTGGTAGCCGAACAGACCAACCCGGATTATGTGCCGGCTATGAGAAAAGCAGTGGCAATTCTTACGGAACGGGGCGGCCGGACGTCTCACGCAGCAATTGTTTCCCGCGAACTGGGTATTCCGGCAATTGTAGGAGCCAAAGACGTACGGAAGCTTGTCCGCGACGGCATGGTGATCACGGTGAACGGGTCAACGGGGGAAGTTTTTAAGGGAGCTATCAGCTTGCAGCCCTCAGTCGTCAGTCGTCAGCCAAAAACGAATCACAATACAAAAACTGCTACAAAGGTGTATGTGAATTTAGCAGAGGTGAGCCGTGCAGAAGCCGTAGCCAAAATGAATGCAGACGGCGTGGGACTGCTGCGCGCGGAGTTTATGATCGCCGACATCGGCACGCACCCCAGAAAGTTTATCGCAGATAAAAAGCAGGAGGTGTTTATTGCAAAATTAGCGGACAATCTCGAGACGTTTTGCCGTGCGTTTTCCCCGCGGCCGGTTGTATACCGCGCCACGGATTTCCGTACCAATGAATACCGCAACCTCAAAGGAGGCCAGGCATTTGAACCGCCGGAAGAAAACCCCATGCTGGGATTTCGTGGTGCAGCGCGCTACATTGCAGATTCCCAGGTGTTTGATCTGGAGCTTGAGGCGATCAAACGGGTACGGAACAAAATGGGCTTTAAAAATTTATACCTTATGATTCCGTTTGTCCGTACGCCGAAAGAACTTTTGGAGGTCAAAAAAATTGTAGCAGCCAGCGGTCTTATGCGTACGCCGACATTTAAGCTGTGGATGATGGTGGAACTGCCGACGAACGCCATAATCCTCGATCAGTACCTGGACGTGGGTATCGATGGCGTGTCGATCGGATCTAATGACTTAACCATGCTTATTTTAGGCACTGACCGGGACAATAACGAGGTGGCCCATGACTTTAACGAAATGGACCCGGCGGTGCTATGGGCGTTTGAACGCGTTATTACCACCTGTGCCAAGCGGGGCGTGACCGTATCCATGTGCGGCCAGGCGCCGTCTGACTATCCGGAACTGGTTGAAAAGCTCGTTCGTTGGGGTATCACCAGCGTATCCGTCAATCCCGATGCGATCGACCGCGTGCGGGAAACCGTAGCCGAAGCAGAAAAGAAGCTTGCAACGACGAAACGTTAAATCCAAAAGCAGTATATACCCATCTTACGCTGGTTTGTCCCGCTAAGCGGGATCAGAGCAGCTTAGATGGGTATATACCGATGCAAACCTGAGTGAAAGAGGTATACTAAGTATATGGATGCAAAAATATATTTCATTAGTGCTCGTGAAATATTAGATTCAAGAGGTAATCCCACCATTGAAACCACGGTCATCCTGGGCAGCGGCTATCGGGGTACTGCGTCGGTGCCATCCGGCGCTTCCGTGGGAAAACATGAAGTAGTGGAGCTTCGGGATACTGATGCAACACGGTACGGTGGTATGGGAGTCTTGAAGGCAGTTGCCAACGTCAATACCGTTATCGCTCCTAAATTGCGCGGCATGGATAGCACCAATCAAAAAGCAATTGATGAAGCCATGATCGCACTGGACGCCACACCCAACAAGGCAAATTTGGGAGCCAACAGCATCTTGAGCGTCTCCCTCGCTGTTGCTAAAGCCGCGGCTGCCAACAACCAAATGCCGCTCTACCGATGGCTTCATGGCTTAGCCGATAAAAGCCTCAATATTTCTTTAGGACGCATCCCCACGCCGCTTTTCAACATTATCAACGGCGGAAAGCATGGCGCGGGCAATCTCGACTTTCAGGAGTTTATGATCATTCCTGCCAGCAATAAATCTTACTCAGACGGATTGCGCATGGGCGTGGAAATTTATCACACGCTGAAAAATATTCTGATCTATAGAAATGCTATTCATAGTGTCGGCGACGAGGGCGGATTTGCACCGAATTTATTTACCAATCTTGAAGCACTGGATATTCTTCATCAAGCCATAACTGATGCACACTACCGCTTTGGTACGGAAGTATTTTTCGGCCTGGATATAGCCGCGAGCCATTTTAAGTCGCTGCGCGGCTACCAAATCAAAGACCGTCCCACAGCGCTTTCAGGACGCGAATTCATTGATTACCTAAAAGAACTGAATGCTAAATACAGACTCCTCCTTCTTGAAGATGCATTGGAAGAAGATGATTGGTCAAACTGGAGCCTGCTTACGCGTGAAGTAGGCCGAGACATCCTTGTGGTTGGTGATGATCTTCTGGTAACCAATACAGAACGGCTCCAGAAAGCCATAGACGAAAAAGCGTGCAATGCCATATTGGTCAAACCGAACCAAATCGGAACGCTTACGGAATTTCTCGCTGTGGTCGCGCTTGCCAAAAAGCACGATATCAAAGTCATCGTATCGCACAGAAGCGGTGAGACCGCAGATTCATGCATTGCAGACCTATCAGTCGCCGTGCAGTCGGATTATGTAAAATTCGGCGCACCGGCAAGAGGAGAACGGGTGGAAAAATATAATAGATTACTGGCTATCGAAGCTGAACTTTTTTCCAACAAATGAAGCCTGTCGTACTTATTGTGTTGGATGGTTGGGGATTGGCTCCACCCGGTCCGGGTAACGCCATATCTCTGGCCAAACTCACACATATTCCCTCATTATGGGCATCATACCCTCATGCGCAGCTCACCGCGTCCGGTGAGGCAGTCGGCTTGCCGCCGGGAGAAGACGGCAACACGGAGACCGGTCACATAAACATCGGAGCCGGCAGAGTTGTGTATCAGGATCTGCCCCGCATCAATATGGCGATTGCCGATGGGAGCTTTTTTACCAATGAGGCGTTTTTGGGTGCCATTAAATACGCGCACGAACACAAATCAAACCTTCACCTCATGGGCTTAATCAGTGATGCCGGTGTACATTCGAACCGTGAACATTTGTGGGCGCTTCTGCAACTTCTCAAACAATATCAGACAGCAAATCAGTGCGAATGCCGTGCATTTTTACATCTCTTCACCGACGGCCGGGATTCCCCTCCGACCTCAGGAAAACGGTTTATTCAGGACGTAGCGAATCATTGTGCAAAGATTGGCGTCGGCCATATAGCTACTATTATCGGCCGCTACTACGCCATGGACCGCGATCATCGATGGGAACGAACCGAATCCGCCTATAGAGCACTCACCGAAACCAACGGCCTTACTGCCCCATCTGCACTCGCAGCGATTGAAGCCTCGTATGCCAAAGGAAAAACAGATGAATTTGTCGATCCCACGATTATCACTGACCCCACAGGAACTCCCTATCCACGCATCACCAATCATGACTCCGTCATATTTTTTAATTATCGAATTGACCGGCCGCGCCAGCTAACCCGTGCATTTATACTACCCGATTTTGAGGAACACAAAGCTACAGAATCCTTCGATCCGTATGCCGTGAAGTATTTCCATAAACATATCGTAGAAGAGGATACCCGCAGTACCCCGTTTAAACGGCGCATTACGCTCCCGAATCTCTTTTTTGTCACAATGACCGAATACGAGCGCAATTTACCTTGCGTGGTAGCATACCCGCCCAATCCAGTTAAAATGCCGCTTGGCGCAGTGCTTGCCGAGCACAATATTCGCCAACTGCGCGTATCAGAAACGGAAAAAGAACGCTTCGTCACGTACTACTTTAACGGCATGCGGGAGATGCCCCTGGCCGGTGAAGA
This sequence comes from Patescibacteria group bacterium, assembly GCA_038064215.1. Lineage (GTDB taxonomy): Bacteria > Patescibacteriota > Microgenomatia > UBA10105 > UBA927 > JACREN01. The sequence continues at coordinate 6,346 of JBBTTP010000068.1, forward strand.
CCGGTTGATTATCCCGTCACCGAAAGTTGCCACCTATGATTTGGCTCCCGCGATGTCTTCACAAACCATGACAGACAAACTGCTTGACCGACTTTCCATCGACGTGTATGGCTTCATCCTTATTAACTTTGCTAATCCTGATATGGTAGCCCACACAGGCAATATAGCTGCTAGCGTTAAGGCATGTGAAGCGACTGATGGGTGCGTAGACTCCATCGTCCGTCATGTTTTGTCTCTTGGCGGCACTTGCGTCATCACTGCGGATCATGGTAATGTGGAAGAGATGCTCGATAGCAACGGGCAGATGGATACGGAACATTCCGCATTTCCCGTTCCGTTTATTATCATTGACCATGCGTTTGATAACTATCCTATGACACTACCAACGGGAAAACTTGCCGATATCGCGCCGACCATACTGTCCTTTATGCAAATTCCAGTTCCTTCTGAAATGACCGGGAATAATTTATTGGCGGATATTTCTATTTAATTGTCATTCCCGCGTACGCGGGAATCCAGAGTAAAAAAATTTTACAAGAAAGGACATCATGAAAATCACGATTTCAGTCATCAAAGCAGATACCGGCTCCATCGGCGGGCACAACCGGCCAAGCGATGCCATGGTTGCCAAAGCAAAGGAACGGGTTGCCGAAGGGATGAAAAGCGGATTGTTAAGCGATGCACGCGTCACGTTTACCGGCGATGATATTGCGCTCCTCATGATTCATACCAAGGGAACAGATAATCCTGATGTGCATAAGTTTGCCTGGGACACGTTTGTGGAAACCACCAAAATCGCCAAAGGTCAGGGTTTATATGGCGCGGGACAGGATCTATTGAAAGACGCATTTTCCGGCAACGTCCGCGGCATGGGTCCCGGATCGGCGGAAATGGAAATCGAGGAGCGGCCGGCAGAACCGTTTATCGTATTTGCCGGGGACAAGTGCGGACCCGGAGTCTTTAATTACCCGCTCTTTTCTTGTTTTGCTGATCCGTATCACAACGCCGGATTACTGCTTGCACCGGAAATGCATGTGGGGTTTACGTTTACCATCATGGACGTAAACCACACGGAACACGACAAGGTGATAACGCTTAAGGTTCCGGAAGATTACTACGACATCTGCACGCTGCTGCGAGATCCAAATCGCTATGTGATCGAAAGTGTCGTGGAAAATGCTACCGGGCTCCTTGCGTCGGTGGCATCCACCAGCAGACTCCATAACATAGCAGGCAAGTACGTCGGGAAGGATGATCCGGTAGCAATAGTCCGCACCCAAAAACAATTCCCGTCTACCGGAGAAATTCTTTCTCCGTGGGCGCTCGCGCACTATACACTGGGTGACAACCGGGGGAGTCATCATGTTGCGGTCATGCCGGTGAAGCAAAACAGCATCATTTCCTTTTTCGACGGCCCGACGATCATGTCCGCAGCAGGATACTGCGTGCACGAAGGGAAACTCACCGAAGCCGTTGATCTTTTCGACCAGCCATTCTGGGACACGATCCGCGTCAAAGCGTCTGAAAAAACTCTTGCTATGCGTGCACAGGGGTTTTACGGACCGGCTATGGCAGGGATGGATGAGCTTGAATACACCGGAGTCATGGAAAATTTGAAACGGTTAAATGATAAATTTGTGGTTCGAGAGAAAAAAATATAATGCAACTTGTCATTGCGAGAAGCGAAGCGACGAAGCAATCTCTTATAGATGTGAGATCGCCACGCCGTCGGAACGGTCTCGCGATGACACATTAATCAATGACAACCGACGTTTACAGGAAAACTTCTAAAGATTTCTCTTCCCCTCCAAATCTTCACGACTACAGCGAAGTATACAGCTCCTTTGACTGGAAACTGGCCCGCCGCGAATTAGACTGGTTTGATGGCACCCTCAACGCCGCCTACAACGCCGTAGATCGTCATACCCACACTTGGAGGAAGAATAAAGTCGCTCTTCTGTGGGAAGGGGAGGATGGGACGAGCCGGCAATACACATTTGAACAACTTTCGTTAGCTTCTAATAGATTAGGCAATATCCTCAAGGATTTTGGCGTGGATCGGGGTGAAAGAGTGTTCATTTTCCTCCCCCGGGTACCGGAATTGTTCATTTCATTCTTAGGAGCGCTTAAAATCGGTGCAATTGCAGGAACTTTGTTCAGCGCGTTTCAGGAGCAGGCCTTGGCCGACCGGCTGGGCAACAGTGATGCAAAGATTGTCATAACGAACAAAGAACTAAAGCCAAGGATAGACAAAATCCGCAAAAAACTTTCGGCGTTAGAACACATACTGACTGTTGATAGCGAAGATTTTATCAAATCATTTGAACACGCCAGCGATGAGCTGCGTATCAGCCACATGGATCCGGATGACTATGCATTTATGCTCTATACCTCCGGCACGACCGGAAAACCCAAAGGTGTAATGCACAGCCACCGCGCCATACTCCAGCAACATACAACAGCGCGATGGGTGCTGGACCTGAAAGATGACGACACCTATTGGTGCACCGCAGACCCCGGCTGGGTCACGGGAATTGCGTATGAAATACTGGGCAACTGGTCACTCGGCATTACATCATTTGTCTTTGCGGGACGCTTTGATCCTGCGAAGTGGTATGAGCTTTTGGCAAAATATCGCATCACGGTATGGTACACAGCACCCACCGCCATCCGGATGCTGATGGCCGCGGGCACTGATTTAGTGAAAAAATATGATCTCTCAGGACTTCGCCACCTGTGTTCGGTCGGCGAACCGCTGAACCCTGAAGCGATCCGATGGGCCATCAAGGCGTTTGGCAAACCGTTCCACGATACGTGGTGGCAGACGGAAACCGGTGCCATCTGCATCGCCAACTACCCCTGTATGGATATAAAGATGGGATCTATGGGTAAGCCGGTCCCGGGAGTAATTGCATCTATAGTTGACGACGAAGGCCACGAACTTGGACCCAATCAGGAGGGCAATATCGCGCTTAAACCCGGCTGGCCGTCCATGATGCGCACTATCTGGAAGCGGCCGCATAAATTCAAAAGCTATTTTACCAGGCACTGGTATATTTCCGGTGATCGCGGCATGAGAGACAAAGACGGCTACTTTTGGTTTATCGGACGGGCTGATGACGTCATAAAGACCTCCGGAGAGCGTGTAGGCCCGTTTGAAGTAGAATCAGCGCTTGTGAGCCATCCTGCCATCGTTGAAGCCGGAGTCATCGGCAAACCGGATGAGCTTCGTGGTGAGATAATCAAGGCATTTGTTGTCCTTAAGGCAGGAACCAAACCTTCTGAAAAACTCAAAGAGGAACTCTCCCAGTATGTAAAAAAACATCTGGCCGGGCACGCCTACCCGCGAGAGGTAGAGTTCATCGACAAACTTCCCAAAACCCGCTCCGGCAAGATCATGCGCCGGATCCTGAAAGCCAAGGAGATGGGATTACCGATAGGGGATACAAGTACGCTGGAGGAGTATTGATACATTCGACGACGCTCAGTATCAACCCTGAGTTTGTCGAACGGGTTGACAAAATCTAGACTAATCACTAGACTATACATTAGACTGAATTTAGACTAATGTTTTCCCATCCGTTTTTATCTCAATTCTTCTTTGCACCCGAAGCACTCCCTTTGAAGGACGGGGACATTGTTTCTTTGGATAAAGAGCTATCGGAATACGAACAGGTCTTCATGAATCCGGAGGTAGAACAGTCCCTGATCAGCAAAAACGAGCTTTTGGCTTCATTTGCCATATCCAAGGCGGAAGACTCCCAATTAACCCTGCGCGAGGCGCAGGATGTGTACAGACTCCTCCTCACCGATTCCGCGTATGATTTCATGGGCAGGAAACTCAAGACAAAGCAAAGACTCACGCAGAAAGACCACGATAAACTCGAATTTTTCAATATCGCCAAGGCATTCCGCTTGTTGAATCAGACTCCTTTTTCCTTCAAAGACCTAACCCCGGGTCTCATCGCCGATATCCATGGGCAGATTACGCGTGGATTGGATGTCTTTGCAAAGTATGTCCCTGATTTTACGGTCTATAAAGCAGGCGTATGGCGCGACAACGACCTCATACGAGTCGGAGGCTATATCCCTGCGCCCGCCGAACAGATTGGCAGTGGCGTCAAAGAGTTAATCGCCTATGTGGAAACGCACCAAAGCGTCACCGGGGTCGCCGTTTTCCATACCGCACTCTACGCCCTGCATCCCTTCAACAACGGCAACAAACGGGTTTGTCGTATCCTGGAACATGTTCTCCTGCGCGCCTTGGGATTAAATAACAAAAATTTCTATAGCACCTCCTACTATTACCATACGCAAAAAAAACGCTATTACAAGTACTTACTCTATTCATTGGAGCGCAAGAACCTGAACCATTTCGTTTCCCTTATCCTGGAAGCACTTGCGCTTTCCATCGTTTCCGTCCTTAAAACCAG
>JBBTTP010000068.1:10878-12680 GCA_038064215.1 Patescibacteria group bacterium
CGCCTGCCGTTCATTCCGGATGACATCCGGTTGATATAGTAAGGGTGTCATGATAGTATTTCCAAAACCCGCGAGATGGGCCTCCCCGTCGGCGACACCTCCACACTTGAAGAATATTGACCGGAGCGTTATAATGCGCCAATATATGAGAATACAAAAAAACGGCGATGATTATGACATGATAATTACACGTCGCGAGATTGACGAGATACAAGCGGTCATAAATTCCGGAAAAGTATTAGAACTAAAAAACATACCCATAGAAGGAATGCGTTTCCTTTTTGTTGTAGGCACACCACCAAATGAAGCTCAGGAAGGGAACTTGCGATCGTTTGTTATTCAAGAAGAAAACAAAACCGTAGATATTCAACAGGTTCGAGAGTTTATGGAAGGATTGGGTAATGTTTTGGGCTATAAAGGTGCTGTCGACGTAGGTGAATATAGAGATTTAACCGCCGAACAAATAGAAGATGCAGCTTTAGGACGAGGAGAGTTTCCCCTGCGGGGCGGCGGAAGCCCGGAAAGCGAACCGTAGCGTATTTTTTTTTGAAAACTTATGGGCTACAAGGAAGAACCTCGCGCACAATTTGTCTTTGGTGATGTCACTCTAAATACATCATGCTCTTACCAACTTTTTCTTGAAAAAAGATTCCAGCAAGTAGACCTGGATTTTGAGCGTATTGAAACTGTTTTGGACCTTTTTTGCGGCAATGGGATTTTAACTTTGGGCTCACTCCTCGCGTTCCCCAACGCAGAAATTCACGCGGTTGATTATCATTCTGTACTCGTCGATGACGCGCGAACTCATGAGCGAGTAACATTTCATCAAGGGTGGGTCACAGAAATATTAGCCTCAGACGCGGTACCTACTGCGGATATCGTGATTGTAAGTTTTGCAAGTCGCCATCATGGTTTTACCGAAGAGAACATTGCTCTTCTGTCATCTCATACAAGACAATTTCTTTTGACCACAGGAGATAACGCCGGCCTTGAGCAAAAACCATGGTTTCGTGGTGTTTTCAATTTTCATAAAATGGTTGATGAAATTGGCGCAATTATCTGGACTCCAAAATAACCTTGATCTTAGATAACGAACGAAAGCTCCACTCCCGGAGTGAGATAGCTCTGCACTTAAGGAATCTGAAACAGCAGCACGAATTCTCCGATTGGTTTTTGAAATTTTTCCAGTGCCTCTGAAATTTTTCCCCGCCAGAGCTCTTCGTGTACTTTCGTCAGCTCCCGCGCGACGACGATGTCGATATCACCCAGCACCTGCTGCATATCTGTAAGCGTTTGCAGAAGTTTATGCGGGGCAGAGTAGAGAATGTAGGTACTCAACATGAATCGATTCAAGTTGAGCAAGTTCTCGAAGAGCTTGATGCGATGGGATGGCTTTTCCGGCGGATAGCCGAGGAATAGGAAATTATTGCTTGGTAGACCGGAAACGGAAAGCGCGGCGATTGCCGCGGTTGGGCCAGGGATAGAGATGACGTTAATACCACGCTTCAAGCTTTCAGAAACGAGTCTATATCCGGGATCGGAGATGAGCGGCGTTCCTGCATCGGAAACCAGCGCCACGGATTTGTTGTGCATGAGCTCATCGATAATCCATGGAGTCTGTTGACGTTCCGATCTATCATCGAAGCGCACTAATTTCGTTTTGGTTGATTGATTTTTAACAATAGCAGGAAAGCGTTTTTTGTATTCTTGAAGAAGTAAGCCCGTCCGGCGGGTATCCTCGCAGGCGATGATGTCTACGGAAAAGAGCGTTTTGATTGCACGGATGGTGATATCTTCCATGT
>JBBTTP010000069.1:0-1840 GCA_038064215.1 Patescibacteria group bacterium
CCGGTGAGACTCCAATATCTCCAGTAATTGCGGTGGTCCCGGTGGTCGAGATTCCGGTTTTAGTTAAAACCACAAAATTACCCGCCGTTTCTAGGTTCACGGTTGCTGGGCTATCAGCAAATAAAGTGGCTGGTAAAATAAAAGCGAACATTAAAAAAATGCCTAACATACTTACTGCCGTATATTTATTAAATTTTTTCATAATTTGTCTTATTTAGTTGTAATATAGTGCCCTCCTCTATTAAAAGACGGTTAGAAGCCAGGCTCATTACAAGCGCTTTTTTAGGAGTTTTTCGGTAATTTCTCTAGCCCACCTAATTGTTTTTCCAATTCTTTTATCAGAGTTCTGTTCAAAACAGGAAAGGATATTTTTCTTTGGTGTTCTGCCCTAGAAGTTTCTGGGCAGGTGGCGGAAATGTCAAAAAATAATTTGGTCTTTACTTATAAATCCTATTCCTCATCATTAGAATCTTCCTCGTCGGCTGTTTCTCCATTGTCGTTAAGAAATTTTTCATACGACTCTATGCGTGTAAAATCAATGTCGTAAGTTTCATTGTCAATTTTATATATAACGACAGTATCAAGACCGATTGCCTGAAGCTTGTCGTATGTCAAAAGTTCGCGTTCCGAAAGATTTAGAACATCGCGCAAAAACCATTGGCCGAGCACAGAATTTGGATTGCTCATAAGAGCCTTACTGTTATCTTGGCATACTTTTGCGCTCATCGTTGCTCGGTCCGGCAGGGTAAGCTGAAATGCTTGGTCGCGCAGAGGAAAGAAGTTAGAAAACTTTTTATGTATCCACGCTGGTATTGGTATGTAAATTTCATTCGGGTCGCGAGGTCGTCCGCTGGCGTTCCACTGATTTAGTCCGCTTTTCTCCGGCACTTTCTTATTTCCTCCGCGCATAGAATAAAGAGGAAGAAAAACATGAGGCTGGATTTTAATAGGCGCGAAAATCAAACCTGCCTCGGTTATAAGTTTTTCTATCTGGTCAAACGGGTCTTCAAGAATTCGTACCGGCACTTCGAGTAATACATCTTCGGGCGTTACAAATCTCTTGTATAAGGTGCTTTTAGCCACATTGAAAGAGTACTCAGCCGAAGGGTCTGAAAATTGAATCGTATTCTCGTTTACTTTGAGATTCGTTATCTCGTCAATTTTAATAAGAAGAGCGGGAGTTTCGTAAACAAGTATTTTGCCGACTTGGCGCGTTATGCAATGATAGATAATTTGCTCAAGACCAAATATGCGTTTTGTTGTTTCTATCCGTTCATTTCTTAACTCGGCAATTTTTTTGATTTTTTCCTCCGCTCCTAACGCGCGAAATAAAGCATGGTCGCTGTTGAATTCGGCAATTTTCTCAAATGACTTTCCGTTTTTATGCAAAAAAGTTTTAATACCGAACCCAATACGATTTTTTGACGCGTCGGCAGAAGCATCTGAACGCGAAAGATTTTCAGCTTCAAATGCCTTGCAAAATAAATTTTCGGCAGCGCGATATGCAATATAAGGCTCCGATGATTCGGAGAATAGTTTTGACAACGAACCGACCGCTTTAAGCAGTCGTTCGTAGTAATCGCGCTGTTCTTTTGACTGGTTCTCTATAAACATAACTGTCTGTTTGCAAGGCTTTCATTATTTGCCTTGCGACCCTTTCTATCACAGATACAGTGACAGAATTTCCAAACTGTTTATACAATTTGGTATCAGGCAAATCTTTCGGAAGTTTATAACTTTCGGGAAAGCCCTGCAAACGCGCGCATTCTCTCGGTGTAAGTTTCCGAATTCCTTTTTTATCTTTGACAAGCGGAACATTATGACCGCCCATTCCCATATT
>JBBTTP010000070.1:0-3354 GCA_038064215.1 Patescibacteria group bacterium
CCTGAGCGAAGTCGAAGGAGAGCTTGACTTTTTGCAAGTAAGTAAGTTATAAAATAACTATGAGTGAAACACCTACCACGCCGGGAACTGCCGGGGTTGAACCTATTACGCCACCAGATAAAGGGCATTTGACGGATTTAGTCGATAGTGGAACGAACGATATGATCATTGCAACGACCGATCCTAGAGTTGCAGCGGTTGCTCAAGAGGCGCTCAAAGAAGCAAGCAGGCAGATCGTGGATAATCAAAAGTAGTTAGCAGGCATTGCATCTGCAGCGGCTTCTCTGCTATACTTCATCTACCTCATTGGCAAAAGGGACTTGTCCCGAGGAGCCATAGCGACGAGGGAGAAACCACTACGGTAGGTTTCGAGAGTTTTTTTTTCACATCAGACCTCTCGATCCTTCCCTGGCTTCTCTATAAAAATAGTAATTTTCAGTTTACAGTTTTCAATTTTCAATCAATGTCTCAATGGCACATTGAAAATTCAATGAAAATTGAAAAATGTAAATTTTTAACGTATGGCAGTCAAAAAGATCAAAACCACCATCACCCTTCAACTCAAAGCCGGTGAAGCTACGGCAGCACCCCCCGTCGGCCCGGCCCTGGGTCAACACGGACTCCCCATCATGGAGTTTGTGAAAGCCTACAACGAACGGACCGCAAAAATGAAGGGCGACATCATCCCTGCCGTCATCACCGTATACGAGAACCGCACCTTCTCTTTTATCACCAAACTCCAGCCGGTAGCAGCCATGATAAAAAAGGCGCTTGCACTGACGAAAGGAAGCGGCAAAGCAGGCCGCGAAATCGCTGGGAAACTGACAAAAGCACAAGTGGAACAAATTGCCAAAGACAAACTTGGGGATCTCAATACCGACTCGGTCGAAGCGGCCATGAAAATAGTTGCAGGGACCGCAAGGAGTATGGGGATAGAGGTGGACCATGGGTAAAATACGAGTCGCAACAGTAGGCGGTGGAGAAGAAAAAGAGCAAAAACGCCGGGCCGAAGCCCGACGCCAGACCAAAAAATCCAAAAAAGAAAAGGTCGAAGGCGTGGGGCTCCATGGCGGCCAGCGTATTGCCGTGCCCGACGGCGGAGACCTCAAACCGGAATTTAAAAAAATTGTAGAGGAAGTGGAATCGGGCGTTGTTTCTGACACCTCTCCTAAGTCCCCGAAGAAACGGAAGAACCCTACCCGCGTCCGGTCGAAAAAATACGTCGAAGCGGCATCACTCGTAGACAAAACCAAACTCTACCCCCTGCCCGAAGCCGTCTCACTCGTCAAAAAAACCAGCGTCACCAAATTTGACGGCAGTGTGGAAATTCACATCAACCTAAACCCTTCTGTACTTGGAGAAAAAAAAGATTTTCGCGGATCCGTCACGCTTCCCCATGGTACCGGCAAAGAAGTGCGGGTCGTGATAGCAGACGATAACACGGTAGGCAAAATCGAATCCGGCAAAATTGATTTTGATATTCTCGTTGCCCACCCCAGCATGATGCCGAAACTTGCCAAAGTCGCGCGCATCCTGGGGCCCCGCGGCCTCATGCCGAACCCAAAAACCGGCACCGTCTCAGCCGATCCCGAAAAACGGGCCAGAGAGCTTTCTCACGGACAGGTGAATTTTAAAACCGAACCCGACCAGCCCATCATCCACATGAGCATCGGCAAAGTGTCGTTTGATGACAAAAAATTAATGGACAATATCACGGCAGTCCTGGGTGCGATCGACAAAAATAAAGTGACCCGCGTCACTCTCGCCTCCACCATGGGCCCGGGGATAAAAGTGGCGATTGCATAACAACGGATTCTTTCGTATAATAGATATGTCCTAAAGACCGTAGGCGGAGCGAAGCGAAGTCCTGATCCGGCATTGCCGGAGAAGGATCTCATAAAATAACTCCATAAATCCTACCGAGGGAACATATGGCGACACAAAAGAAAATCGATACGGTAACTCTTCTCACCGATAAAATCTCCCGTGCAAAAGCGATGGTGTTTGTGGATTACCGCGGCCTCAAACACAAGCAGATGGAGGAACTGCGAAAAAACCTCAAAAAAGTTGAAGCAGAATTTACCGTGGCAAAAAACCGCCTGATGAAGCGGGCGCTGGATAGCGCTAAAAAGGGGTTGAACCCCGTAGAAACAGGTTTCCTTTCTGATACCACGGCAACCCTTTTCTCCTACGCTGACGAAATTACGCCCCTCAAAGAGTTGCTTAAATACTTTAAAGTCGCCGGCGCAGGCATTCCCAAAGCCGGTTTCCTGGGCGAGACGGTATTGAACGAATCCGATATCACGAAACTCGCCGGTCTTCCCTCCCGCCGGATGCTTTTAACCATACTGGTAGTCCAGCTCAACGCTCCAATCCAAGGCTTGCACCGCGCATTATCATGGAATATCAATACGCTCGTGTGGGGATTGAATGCGATCAAAGAAAAAAAGACAGCATAATTTACAATTTTTAAGGGAGGTGAAACGTATGGCAAAATTAACCAAAGATGAACTTTTGAAAGCAGTCGAAGAGATGACCGTGTTGCAACTTGCAGATTTCGTCAAAGCGCTCGAAGAAAAATTCGGCGTTTCAGCCCAGCCAGTAACGGTAGGACCAGCCGGGCAAGCGGCAGGAGGCGAAGCGGGGGCGGGCGCAGCTGATGCCCCCGAAGAACAAACCGTCTTTAATGTGGTACTTGCAGAAGCAGGTCCCAATAAAATCGGCGCGATTAAAGCAGTCCGCGAACTCGTTCCGACGTTAGGACTTCAGGAAGCCAAGACGCTCGTCGAGTCCGCACCAAAAGAAGTGCTCACAGGAGTCAATAAGGTAACAGCAGAAGAAGCAAAGAAAAAGCTGGAAGCGGCGGGGGCAAAAGCAGAGTTGAAGTGACGTCTTCCAAATAGCTTCGCAAGGCCTGGCCTTGCGAAGCTATTTTCTTGTATGCCCGCGTGGCGCTCGTTTCAATCGATTGCCAATTCGTTATTTCTATAGGATAACATATTTTGATACAGTCCCCCGTTCCATGAAAAACCGATTCCCTAATAATTATTGAAAACAAGTTCATCCAGATTATCGATACATAGCACACACAATTATTGAACACTTTTTGTATCCTTATACATTAGCTTCGAGAAATGTTTGCAAATGCCCAAAAAATTTTCTACCTCAAACCGCCTCTTTCTGGTTGCACTCCTTTGATCCCCCTTGACAACATCTGACTATAGATGATACTGTGCGAATAGTAGTGATGCTGTCCAGAAAGTGAACTCCTATGTCTCTCGGTGATGAATGGCCGTATTTATTAACCGTACGGGAAGTCGCTAAAATTTTACGGGGCTCCCCCCTTACGATCAA
>JBBTTP010000071.1:0-20799 GCA_038064215.1 Patescibacteria group bacterium
GCGACAAGAAATATACTCATATTCAGCCGTTTATCCCCCTGCAACAGGTAAAATTCCGCTTTACGGACAGGATCCACGATGAGTACATCCAGTATCCGATCGCGTAGTACTTTAAGCGCATACAGCGGATGATCCGGCAATACGCCGGGGTACGGCAATAGGTATTCCGCTTTTTTTACCTCAGGTTTTTCCATGGCACCAACAACGGTCGGAGCAACAGTTTTAGCAAACGTTAACGTCGGCATCATCAAAATCCCGAACAACAATACAAAAACAAACAATATTTTTTTCATATTTTCCTCCGTTCTCAAGTATACTCCTTCTGTCCAATTTTTGCCAAAATTTCTTTTTCCAATGCTTTTACTTTCGGATACGCCGCATCAAGCACTGCCTGGGCATCCGGCGGCAAGTGCTCCTTGCTCCAAAGCTTGAACCGCGCGTCTACACCGATTACCTCATATTTCACCATCTTATCCGCCAAATAAAGAATTTTCTGCTCAATGGTTTTGGGTCCATTCACAGGATCGAGAATTGCATGCAACGAATGAGTCGCGACCATTGCCGCCACTTCTTCCATCCCCTCTTCCCGAAGGATTCTTACCGCCGTATCCGGATGCTTCTCCCCGGATAACTTTGGTATATTGTTATCAATATCATGAAGCAGTGCCGCAGCTTGAAGCAATAATTGGTCAATTGGTACATTGGTACATTGGTAAATTTGTTGACCCAGTCCGAGACGAGAACCCACCCTTCGGGTGAAATAGCTTCACACCCTTTCTTTACAGGACGAATAGTTGACAAATGGTTCACTATGAACCATACTATGGTTCATGAAGTCGCTCACCCTACATAATATTGATGATGTCTTGTACCAAAGACTGGTAGAAATTGCGGCCGATCAGAACTTGAGTCTCAATACTACGGCAAAATCAGTGCTTGGAGATTCTCTTGGTCTTACCAAAAAAAAGAGGGATTTGTCCTGGCTTTTTTCCAAAAAATGGACCGCCAAAGAAACAACAGCTTTTGATAAAGCTATAGCTGACACGGAAAAAATAGATGCGGAGGATTGGAAGTGAATAAAATTTTGTTAGATACAAATGCCTATACAAACTTCTTCAAAGATTACCCAACATTGGAAGAATTGGTTCAAAACACATCTAAAATATTCATGTCACCCATAGTCATAGGGGAATTGCTGGAAGGGTTTAAGCTTGGAAATAGATTAGCGCACAATATTGCGGATCTGGAAATTTTTTTGAAAGAAAATGGAGTAGAAATACTGAACGTGAGTAAAGAAACAGCAGATGTTTATTCGGAAATAAAAATCAATTTGAAAAAGAAAGGCAGGCCAATTCCTGTCAATGATATTTGGATTGCAGCCCAGGCTATGGAAAATGGAGCGGTGCTCGTGACGTATGACCAGCATTTTGGAGAGATTGATGGCCTGCGATTGTGGAAAGCCCCAACACCTCTTCCTCAAGTTCCTTCACCTTCGGATACGCCGCATCAAGCACTGCCTGGGCATCAGGCGGCAAATGCTCCTCGTTCCACAATCGGAACCGCGCATCCACGCCGATAATCTCATACTTTACCATCTTATCTGCGAGAAATAATATTTTTTCTTCCAGCGACGCAGGCGCAATAGCCGGATCCAGAATTGCATTCAACGAATGGGTCTTCACCACATCTGCCACTTCTCCCATCCCTTCTTCCCGAAGAATCCGTACCGCCGTATCCGGATGCTTCTCCCCGAGAAGTTTTGGGACGTTCTTGTCAATATCATGAAGTAATGCAGCAGTAATGAGCAACTGTTCGTTAATTTTAAAGTTTAAAGTTTTAATTTTTAATTGTGTGGCGAGTTTCTCTGCCACCTTTGCCACTAACGCACAATGGATCCTCTTTTGTTTGGGCAACCCATATTTCTCCCACAACTCTTTTGCCTGCTTTTCTGTCGGTATCATAAGAAAAAAAATAATCCCACGGCAGCAAGAGTTGCCATTGCGGCGCCAAAATAAAATACTGCCGATGAGGCAATGGTTTGCCAGAGGATTCCTGCAAAAAGCGAGGCGAAAAAAATGGTGACCCCGATAGTCATATTGTAGAGGCCGTACGCCGTCCCCTTTTTTGATACCGGCACAATATCAGAAACGAACGCTTTGGCAGACCCCTCGGTAAAACCATAATAAAGTCCATACAAAAGTGTGAGCCCGACCATGGCAGTCGCCGTGGTAGATCTGCCGATAAAAAAGTACACGACGCTATATAAAAACCAACCGGAGAGCAATAGCTTTTTTCGTCCAACCCGATCGGATAATCCACTCAGATAATAGCCGGATGTGGATGCCACAAAACTATACCCGGCCAGAAGTAAAAAAATCTGCCACACCGCGAGGCCCACCAGCTGCGCTTTTAAGATAATAAACGCGTCAGAAGAATTACCTAAGGTAAACAGAAATGAAAGACCAAGGAAGGTATAAAACTTTTTTCCGAGTTTATCCCGGAGAACCAACCGGGGATTATCGTCTGATTGTGTAACATCATGAACAAAAAAGGAAATAAGAACGACGGATAACAGCAGCGGTATCACGCTAAGAAGCACGATGGATTGAAATGTTTCGCGCGTCAAAAGAAGGCTTCCGCGCGAAGAAACAAGCATGATGAGTGCCGCAAGGGTGAGCCCTACGAACGCTCCTGCATTATCAAACATCCGCGACAACCCAAATGACCGGCCGACGTGATTTTTTTCGCTGGAAACGGCAAGCAAAGCATCCCGGGGAGCCATGGCGATCCCCTTGCCGGTTCGGTCACTGAGCCGGACTAATAACACATGCACCCAGCTATTTGTCCAAAAAAGAAAAAGCATCGCTGACCGAAGGATCTGTCCGATGATGACCAGGAGTTTTCTTTTTTTAAACACGTCGGAAATATACCCGGAAAGCGGTTGGAGTAGTTGGGGTGTTGCGTCCGCCAGCCCTTCGACGAGCCCGATAATTGCCGGTCTTACGCCCAAGACATTGGCGAGAAATAACGGGATCGTTTTTTTAATCGTCTCCCCGCCGATATCATTTAAGAATGATACAAAAGAAAGCACAAACACATTCCGCGAAAATCCAAAAATTTTTTGGGTCATAAGCAAGCCAACTCAGCAAATACACTCGCGTCTATTTTTGAATGACATGGACGAATGACAAAATAATCGTGTGGATATTTTTTGTAAATAAAAGTTATCGTTTCTCCATTCTTTACCCTCTGAATATAGTGTGAAAAGTGTTGACGAAATCGGGTTAAAGAAATCGTCAACAAATACTTCTTGGCAAACGCCCGCGCCGTGTACTCTCGTGCGATGGAATGATCCATGTACGGAACGGAGTTTTTCAGCGACCCCGCAAGTTGTTCAACCACGCTTTGAGAACCAGATGTAGACTTTTTCTTTTTAAAAGAAATGTGTTTGTGGTCCATATCCATCTTATTTAGTTACTTCCCAAATATTCTCATCCGGATCCTTAAAATCACTCTCCAGCAAACACACTGCGTACAATTGCTTGATCATACTAAGTTGTATCCCAACTTCTGAAGCACCAGAGCCAGGGTTTCTTTGGGACCGTGGGCGTAGGTGTTGATGACCAGGTCGTAATGTTTCGGATCCCAAAAATCAGACACCCCGTACATGCGTTCCCATTTTTTTAAGTTTGCTTCCTCGCGTTCCTGCAAGTGTTTTTTTGCTTCTTCAACGGAGAGGTTGTCGCGATTCACGACCCGGTCAATGCGCAGTGCGTCATCGCATTGCAATAATACTTTGAGTACATGCGGCAACCCCCGCATATTCCATCCCGCAATCCACGATTCCACGGCGATATGGACCTTTGGATCGCTTACTTTCTGCCGCATCTCCAAATCAATTTTATGATCGATCTCATCGCCATAATCTGTGGCTTTGTGGTGTTTGGGATCATCCGGGTTGTGCTTTCCAACTTGAATGGCAAACTGCCGCGCCCACTCGCCGCCGGAAAATGTCTCCCACCCAAGCGGGGAAAGAATCGGCCGCAGATTTTGGAGAAGCGTGGATCTGCCCGCGCCGGGTCTGCCGGAAATGGCAATACTGCTGTATTTCGGATGCAAAATAGTGGGCTCCATGTACCTATTATAAGGCACCATTGACATGTGGTCTATAACAGAATAATAATGATTTATGGCAATTGACTATCTACTCCCTACATGGGATGAATACCATACTCTTACCAGAAAACTCGCCGAAAAAATACTCACTGACAACATCCATATTGATGAAATTGTAGCAATTTCCCGCGGCGGTTTGACTCTTGGTCATTTATTGACTGATCTTCTTCGTGTCCCGATTTCAACATTTACCATCCAAAGCTATAGTGATATTCAAAAAAGCGGGGAAGTCAAAATTACGAAACCCCTAGCCACTCCGCTGGATGGCAAAACGGTTCTTCTGGTTGATGATGTCGCCGATCGCGGAATGACGATGGTTCGGGCAATTGAATATCTCAATATGTTTACACCAAAAAAAATTTACACCCTCACGCTCTATTACAAACCCCACTCTGTATATAAACCGAATTACTTTGCCCAAATCACGTCCGCATGGATCTGTTTTCCGTATGAACCAACAGAGATGGTCATGAACATATACAACGGTATGAAAAAAGAAGGGAAATCAACAAAAAGCATTGAAGCATTTCTGGAAAATCTTCACTTTACGAAAGAACAGATCTCCTTCGTAAGAAAATTCTACATCAAATAATTATCGAATTCCCCATTGACGAATTCCCCTCTTGTCTTGTATAAGGTAATTATTAGGGCTTGTCTAGCGCCCTATTTTTTGTGGAAAAATGGCGCGAGAAAGGAAAAACCATGAATTATTTACAGGAAGGCAATCCACACACCAAAACAACAGATATCGTTAAGCCGAAAATTATAATTGTGGGAGATGATGAAGCAACTGACGATCTCCCTCCGGGAACAGTTAAACTTGGTGGTTCCCCAGCTCGGGAAGAAGAAGAGCAAAAAGTATTAGAAGAAACAACATTTTAGGACAAAGTAAATCTCTAACATGACAGATCAATTATCGCGCATTATATTATGAATGATTTTGAGGATGGCACAGTAATCGCAAGGGGCTGTCCGGTGGCAGATGGACAAGCCGCATGTTGCCATAATTGCGGCGGTGGCTGGCCCGGCACAAGAGTAACAACCGAGGCAATGACCCACGCAGTAAACAATGGCGGAATAATTCCCGAAAATCTTGGCTGCCAACCACTTCAAGATCGAGCGCGTGAGGGTTTAGCAGCAGTCGCCGCACGCCGAAGTCAAGCGGTAGTAGTATTTGAAGACGTACCTCCCATTGCATAAATCTTCTGCCCGCAGTAAGATAGTGTATGGCGGCTGATAAGATTCAATCCTCGCTTGCCTACCTCAAAACAGAATTTTTGCGTGATGCAAAAGTCATAGATCCGCTCCGCGGCTACATTTCCATTTCCTCATTTAACCTGCGGATGAAACCACAGGTGTTAAAGTCCGCCGCAGCGATTATCGCCCAACACTTTGGAAACGACCGCATTGATATCGTCCACGGCATCCCCCACTCCGGCAACTATCTGGCGACGGCAGTATCTCTGGAACTTGGAGGGTTAACCAGGCTTCACGCTTCCCGCAAAGATCAAAATATTCCGACCGCCTGGAAAGATGTATATAGAGAGGAAATCCGTTCATTCACCACGAGTAATGACGCCATGCAGGTGTTTTCCGGCATCAATTTATCGTTTGTCCAAAAAGGCGACCGCGTCCTCATCCTGGACGACGTCTGCGCCACCGGCGAAACCGGCTACCGCATCATCGAGGGACTCAAAAAACGCGGCGTCACTGTCGTAGGATTTGCGGTACTCTTTGATAAAGTGTTTCAGGGCGGACTGGACTATGTGGCAACCACCGGCGTAAAAGTTTTCTCCTGTATCCGGGTCGAAACAATAGGAAAACATGATACCATAACAGTAGCGTCTTGATTCTTACTATGATTTTAATCATCGACTTTGGATCACAAACCGCACACCTTATCGGCCGACGCCTCCGGCAGTTGGGAGTGGAAGTAAAATATCTCACCCCGGAAGAAGCTGATGAGGCGATAAAACACAAACGGTTCACCCCGAACATTCCGATGATTCGGGGGATTATTCTCTCCGGCGGACCAAATGATATAAGCCATGACGCATCGCTGTCGATAGATAAACGCGTCCTGACTCTAGGAATACCCGTATTGGGAATTTGCTATGGGTGGCAGCTCATCGCCTATCTCCTGGGCGGCACCGTCGAACATTCCAAAAAAGAATTCGGCCCGGAAGATATTATGTTTGATTCGCAACCCGGCATGTTTGCCTTACCCAAAAAGAAATTTTCCGCCATCATGTCGCACGGAGATACCGTCACCAAACTGCCAAAAGGATTTACCGCAATCGGGCACACGAAACACGTCGACTATGCTGCAGTCATAAACGAGAAAGAAAAAATATATGGCATTCAATTTCATCCGGAAGCATACCACACCGAGTACGGTCTTGAACTCTTAAAAAATTTTGCAATCACTGTCTGCGGCGAGACACTCAAACCGCTAACGCTTAATCCCGACCAGATCATCGCATCGATCAAAAAAACCGTGGGCAATAAAAAAATTATTTGTGCCGTTTCCGGCGGGGTGGACTCAACCGTCACTGCATTTCTTATTGGAAAAGCAATCGGAAAAAATCTCATACCCGTCTACGTCGATAGCGGCCTCATGCGGCCGGATACAGACCAACGGGTGAAATATATTTTCACAAAATTAATCCATGCCAATCTCATCATTATCGATGCAAAAAAACGATACCTTGATACTTTGAAGGGGCTGACGGATCCCGAAGAAAAACGCAAAGCCATCGGAAAGCTCTATATAGACATATTCAATGAGGTCGCCCAAAAACATACCGATGCGACGTTTTTAGCCCAGGGGACGATTTATTCTGACGTCATAGAATCCAAAGGAAGCAAGCATGCATCAAAAATCAAATCGCATCATAATGTCGGCGGACTACCGGCAGATGTACCGTTCCAATTATTAGAACCCATGCGGCAATATTACAAAGATGAAGTACGGGAGCTCGGCCGTTTAGCCGGTCTTCCCCAAGACATCGTGAACCAACAGCCATTTCCCGGACCGGGATATGCCGTGAGGATCCGGGGAGAGGTAACGGAAAAACGACTGGCACAAGTCATCATCGCCGATACTATAGTGCTCGAAGAAATGAAGCGCGCCGGATTATATGAAAAGATATTCCAGTGTTTCGCCGTCATGACGGGAGCATTTTCAACGGCAGTGAAAGGAGACGGGCGCGTGTTTGCCGAAGTCGTTGCCATCCGTGCATACGAATCGAAAGATATTATGACCAGCCGCTGGGCGCGCGTCCCCTACGAGGTGCTGGAAAAAATGTCGTCCCGCATCGTCAATGAAGTCCCCAACGTCTCCCGCGTCGTCTATGATATAACAACGAAGCCGCCGGCAACTATGGAGTGGGAGTAAGATATGAGCGATGGATACGTCAAACAAGTCAACGAAGCGGCATCCTTTATCCGCAAAAAAATCAAGGACAAAAATTTTTCTCCCAACATCGCGCTCACTCTTGGATCAGGACTCAATAAATTGGCTGACCTCATTGATCCGGTGGTAAAAATTCCCTACAAAGACATTCCTCATTTTCCTATTGCAACTGTTCCCGGTCACGAAGGAACTATGATTGCCGGGTATCTTGAAGGAATTCCCGTGATCGGATTTAAGGGCCGCAAACATTATTATGAAGTTGCCCACGAAGCCAGACCCATGGACATCGTCACATTTCCCGTCCACGTAGCCGCTCATCTTGGTTGCAAACTTTACATCGCCACCAATGCCGCCGGCGGATTAAATCCAACGTTTGCGGTCGGCGACCTGATGGTGATCAAATCCCACATCGGATTATTTCTCCCAAGCCCGCTCACGGGGCCGCACCATAATTTTGGCACCAATGACCTGTTTCAACCGCAAAGCAGCGAGTACGATACGAAACTTCGCAAACAATTTCAGCGTCTTGATCCAACAATTTGCGAAGGCGCGTATGTTGCTGTCACCGGACGGGCATATGAAACGCAGGCAGAATGTCTCATGCTTCGTGCACTTGGAGCCGATGCCGTGGGCATGTCCACGGTGCCGGAAATAATTGCCGCAACCAATCGCGGCATGAAGACACTCGGCATTTCCATGATTACAAATGTCATTGCCAAAGACGGAACCAACGCCACCAATCACAAAGAAGTCATGGCGGTATTAAACAGTAAAAAAATGGAGAAAAAGCTCTTCCGCGTCTTTGTTTCATTTTTCAAACATATTCATTCTTGACAAATCATCTATTATTTCTTATAATAATAGACATATTGTAACATTTAGTCTATTGCTATGAACTTATCTGACCTTATTTTACTCCAAAATCCCTGGTGGCACGACCCGTCCTTTGTTCCGCCGGAACACCGCCTGCCCCGCCGGATGATCGCTTCTTCATTATTACAAGATATTCAAAACCTCAAACAAATCACAAGCTTGACCGGACTTAGGCGTACGGGGAAAAGCACACTCCTTAAACAAAGCATCGGTGACCTTCTGAAAACCGGAACACCCGCCAAACGCATCCTTTACTTTTCATTCGACCAGCCTACGGTCCTTGAAACTCCCCAAACCATAGAAACGACTCTATCAATCTTTTTTGATATGATCCTCAAAGAGCCCCTTCACCGTATCCGACAACCGATCTATATTGTGCTTGATGAAGTGCAACTCGTCCCTATGTGGCAGGATATCGTCAAGCGGTACTATGACCTCAACCAAAAACTCAAATTTATCATTTCAGGCTCGGCGGCCTTATTTCTGTCACGACACGCCAAAGAAAGCCTCGCAGGCAGACTCCTGGAGCGGCAGCTGCCACCGTTATCTTTTGCGGAGTATCGGCGGTTAGGGGGAACGGGCGATTTCAGCGCATATCTTTCTTTCGGACAATTTCCAGAACTTTTGGAAATTGCCGACCCCGCCAAAAAAACAGAGTATCTCAAAGACGGCGTTATAGGCAAAATTCTCGAAGTCGATATCGTCAAAACTCACGGCATTCGCAAAATTGTTGATTTCGAACGACTTTTTTGGGCTCTCCTTCCCAACGCCGGTCAAATTATCCGCTCCACGAATCTCATGGCGGATCTGGCCATAAAAAAGGCGACGCTATTTACGTATCTTACTATTCTGGAGCAGTCGCTCCTGATCCATAAAGTAGTCAATATAAGCGGAAGCTTCCGAAGTGAAAAACGACTCCTCCGGAAACTCTACCCTGCATCCGCTAATTTCCTGTCACTCCTGCCGGAACCGGTCTCCATAGGATTTGCGGCAGAAACATATGCAGCCATGGTGCTGAAGCAACGGGCGCGCCAGATGTTTCTCTTTCACGAACGCGGACGGGAGATCGACTTTATTGTACCGGAAAAAAAACTTGCTATTGAAATAAAATATCAATCATCGATCCGGCCGGATGACTATAAAACGCTCCTTTCGTATATCACCAAAAAACGATACCGAGGTATTGTGTTTACGAAATACCCGCAGTCCCCGCCGCCAGACGACGCCATCCGTTGTATCCCGCTAGAAGACATAGAGTCGTGTGAGCTGTCATAAATATGGTCAGAGCCCTATTGCTGCATCGTTTGCTGTTTAAAACGCACCGAAGTACACTACATATATGGACCTCATTGTTGAAGATCGGAATACAAGACAGATCAGTGATCACGAAAAATTTCACTTCACCAGTTTTTCTGCATTCCATCTTGTCACCATTGCCGCCCGAACAAAAGACAAGTGACAGATATCCCCAGACGCACTTCAGTACGAAAGCTTAACCATCGAGATAGATGGGAAACAGTATGCCTCTTCGTTCCAAGGGAATAAGCTACACAACGGCCTGCAAACTATTTCTATGCCATCACCATAGCCAAACCGTATTGGGCAGATGATCAAAAATTTACTGTTCAGATCGGAATGACCAGATTCTACAAATTATGAATACGTATAAAATGAGTGTCGCTATCAGTGTCATTTTGATAGTCATCACTATGGTTTTCCTGCGTCGGAACAATATAGAACAGCAATCAACGTCTCATAATCGGCAAGCATCTAAAAAAACTGCCCAATTTTATGCGAATGGTTGCCCCATGTATGACCACCAGGAGTGGATGGTTGGGAAAGCAACACAGTGCGAAAAGTCACCCGATGGCATTCTGATCGGCAAATTTATATATAATAGTTATTATGATTCTGACCGATACTATGAACTCTTCGTCATGACCAGCGACGGAAACAAAGAATGGAAAATCTTTTCAGGGGATTATAAAACATTGGGTTGGCACTGGAAAACGGATACCAAAATACAAATTGATTGGAATTGCGGATCCGGCTGCAGAGCTTCAAAGGATCTCGAAATCAATGATTATCTTTCCATCGCTCATTATAAAACAGAAGGAGGCATGAGCAAAAAAAACGGGTGGAGCGTAACATTCGCTCAATCTTTTTAATTCGGTTTATTGATAACGATGGGTTTTAGCCGGCTCATGGCTTCCAGCGAATACCGCACTCCCTGAACTCCTAATCCCGAGCGTTTAATGCCCAAAAACGGAAAGTGATCCGGGCCGCGCTGGGGACTGCCGTTTATCTGTACCGTTCCCACATTCAATTGTTTGGCAAACACCAAGCCAGTCCCCTCGTCTTTGGTAAACACGCTTGCCTGAAGCCCGAACATCGAGCTATTAATAATGTTTACTGCCTCATCCATACTGGTAACGGCGATAAATGAAATCAATGGCCCGAACACTTCATGCACCACCACCGGCATCTCGGGCGTCACGCCAGTTAAAACCGTGGGTTCCATATAATTTTTATTATGCGTTCCGCCGGTCACGATTTTTGCCCCCTTGGAAACAGATGCATCAATCCACTGTTGAAATTGTCCTGCCGCGTCTTCTGAAATCACCGGACCCACGAGCTTGGTTTCCGGACTCCTGGGATCCCCCATCTTCACAAGCTGCGGCATTTGCAAGAGGACCTCTTGCAAAAGGCTTTCTAATACTCCGCTTGTCCCCAACACATATTTTATTGCCGTACACCGCTGGCCTGCATAGGCAAAACCGCCTTTCACTATCTCCCGGCTCGTCAGATTCATATCCGCATCAGGCATGACCACCGCAGGATTATTGCCGCCGCACTCAAACACCATCGGAATCATTCCTGCTTTTTGTGCTATGGCAACTCCGGTGTCACTGCTGCCGGTAAACGCAACCAAATCCACCAATGGATGGGAGATGACCGCATCCCCTGTTTCGCTCCCGCTGCCGGTCACACAACTCATCACCCCGGGAGGCACTCCTGATTTTTCAAAAATTCTGGTGAGATGTACGCCGCTGATGCCCCCTTGGGTCGGCGGTTTAAACACGACACTGTTGCCCATCAGAAGCGCCGGGACAATTTTACTGGCGGAAAGATTCACCGGATAGTTAAATGGCGCAATCGCCACCGCCACGCCATACGCCACGCGTTCGACTACCGCAATCCTGCCTTTGTCATACCCCGGAAAGTTATCACTATCAAGTGTCTCACCGCGAAGTGATTGCACTTCATCGGCAAAGTAATCGGTGAGGTCTGCCGTGCGCTTGATTTCACTGCGCGCTTCGCTGTCTGTTTTTCCGATTTCCCGAACCAACAAAGCAGTTAAATAATCCTCAAAATGCCGGATCCAGTCTGCTGCCAAATGCATGATGGTCACGCGCTTATTGAGCGGTGTGGCTTCCCAACCTTTTTGCGCCACAGAGGCAGCCGCCATCACTGCATCAATTTCTGAAGGCGTAACAGATTGCAGTTCACCCACCACAGACCCGTCAATAGGAGACAGGACCGGAATGGTTTTCCCGCTTGCGCTTGGTTTCCAGTGAATTCCGTCAAAGTAAGCGTAAACCGGAGGCGTTTTTTGATTACTGATCGGTTCAAAGAATTCGGCAGGCATATCATCAGTATACACTAGATCTTCACCCGCTTGATAACCACCGCTGCCGCAGGATGAGAAGCGTGCTTTTTAAACCCGTCCACGGCCGTGGCCAGTGAATCCACTGTACTACCTGCAGCTTCCAACACACTCTGCATCTCTTGTTCCGATACTGATTGTACAACGTTGCTTGTGGCTAAAAGTATCGTATCATTTATTTTGAATGGCCCGTTGGCGAGCCGAGGCACCAAACCGAACCGGTCTTTTCCCACCATCTTCGTCACGCGCCCCTGGCTGTCCACATCGTCTTTTGTCAATTTTGCCAGCTCGCCGTCGCGCAGGAGAAATCCGCTGATGATGCCGGTGCTTCCTACCCAATAATTATTTCCCCGAAACATACACACCAACAGGGATGCGGACAAACCTGCTTCAAATCCAACTTCACGATGCTTTTGCCACAGTGAAATGTTGGTCGAACGGAATATTCGCTTCAAAAATGCATCTCTATTGAGCCAATACGAATGGCGTTGGCGCACCAGTTTATATCCCCAAAAGGCCGTTTCAAGGGCCAACTGCGCGGCAATCACCGCATGCTTCGTACTTGGGACGCCATCAGCCAGGACAAAACACTCATTTTCAAAATGTTGAAAAAACTCACCGCCGCCGGAGAAAATTACTGCATCTTTTGGTAGACCCGCAACGCGCTTGAGGGGATCGGCAAACAGCATGAGACTTATTATACTGCTCTCACAAATCGCTTCTCAACCTCTGTCCAATTGACCACGTTCCACCACGCTTTTATGTAATCCGCCCGCATATTCTGATATTTCAGATAGTACGCGTGTTCCCACACGTCAAGCCCTAAGATGGAATTTTTTCCCTCCATAAGTGGTGTGTCTTGATTGGGAGTATCGACAATGACAAGCGATCCTTCGTGTTTAACCAGCCACACCCACCCGCTGCCGAATCGCCCCATCCCGGCGGCAACAAATTGCTCCTGAAACTTCTCAAAACTTCCAAACGCCGCATCAATCGTCTTTGCTAGATCCCCAGAGGGTTTACCCTGAGGAGCGCCAGCGACGAAGGGCGCCATGATTGTCCAGAAAAAACTGTGATTCGCGTGTCCGCCCCCATTATTTCGGACTTTTGTCCGCATTGCCTCCGGCACTTGGGATAAATTTTTCATCAATTCTTCAACCGGCATGGCAAGAAGCGCGTCTTGACCGACTAAAGCATCATTTAGGTTTTTTACATACGCAGCATGGTGCTTATCATGATGAATCTGCATCGTACGCTCGTCTATAAATGGCTCGAGAGCGTTATACGCATACGGTAAATCAGGTAAGGTAAACATAATTGTGCCTCCTCCAAACATTGTAATCTATTTCATATCATGCGTCTATCGACAATAAAGGGGTATAATTGGACCTATGGAGATCAAAAACCGATTTCGTCCGGTCATGTATGCATTTTGGCTCCTTCCCCTGGGACTTATCCTCATCTCCTATCTTCTCATTTTCAAAGACCTCCCATCACCCGCTCGGTTAAGCAAATACGATGTGCCGCTCTCGACCAAAGTCTACGACCGGAATGGCAAACTCCTGTTTGATATTTACGCCCAGCAGAACCGCACGCCGGTGCCGCTCACTGATATCCCCAAATATGTCCAGCAGGCAACGATAGCGATAGAAGACAAGGATTTTTACCGTCACGGAGGCATAAGCCCCATCGGAGGCATGGTGCGGGCAATCGTCGCTTCTGTCACGGGCAATAAGCTCCAGGGCGGCTCGACGATCACCCAGCAGCTCGTCAAGACCGCACTCCTTACATCAGAACGCACTATTACAAGAAAAATCCGCGAAATTATTCTGGCGTTCTGGGTCGAACTCATCTACCCCAAAGATAAAATTTTAGAACTGTACCTCAATCAAGTTCCCTACGGGGGTACTGCCTGGGGCATAGAAACCGCAGCGGAAAAATATTTCGGCAAATCTGTCCGCGAGCTTACCCTTGCAGAAGCCGCACTGTTGGCCGGATTACCGCAAGCTCCCACGATCTATTCCCCATTCGGCGCACACCCGGAACGGGCAATAGCCCGCCAGAAGGAAGTCCTTCGCCGGATGACCGAAGACGGATACATTACCGGCAAGCAGGCGGCAGAGGCAGAAAAACAGAAACTCGTCTATAAGCAAACCTCCGGCATCAAAGCCCCGCACTTTGTCATGTACGTCAAAGAACAGCTGGTGCAAAAATACGGCGAGGCGATGGTTGAACGCGGCGGGCTGAAAGTCACGACAACGCTTGATCTTGATCTCCAGGAATATGCCCAGGCAACGGTGGCGGCGGAAGTGGAAAATCTCAAATACTTGAGCGTATCAAACGGCGCCGCGCTCATCACCAAACCCGCAACCGGAGAAATTCTCGCTATGGTCGGATCCACGGACTACTTTGCATCGCCGTCCGGAAACTTTAACGTGACCACGGCACTCCGCCAGCCGGGATCTTCGATCAAACCCATCAACTACGCGATAGGACTGGAAAAGAAAATCGTAACACCCGCCACGATGTTTATCGACGAGCCCACGTGCTTTGCCAATATCAACCAGCCCAACTATTGTCCGCGCAACTACGACGGCAAATGGCACGGCCCGGTCCAACTGCGATTGGCGCTCGGCAATTCGTATAATATTCCTGCCGTCAAAATGCTGTACCTCAATACGGTCCGCGACATGGTGGCATCTGCCAGCGCATTTGGGTTGACCTCGCTCACCGACCCGGACCGCTACGGTCTGTCTTTAACGCTTGGCGGCGGCGAAGTCCGCATGGTAGATATGGCAACCGCGTTTAGCGTATTTGCCAATGCAGGCATCCGCCGCGATCTCGTGTCGGTTCTTAAGGTCGTTGATAAAAACGGTAAAGTGCTTCAGGAATATAAAGACCAAAATCTTGGCCGGGCGATCCCGTCCCAACTGCTCCTGCAGGGGCCGCGGATTGTTTCACCGGAAACGGCATTTCTCATCTCCCACATACTCTTGGATAATAATGCGAGGCAGGATGCATTCGGTCCGAATTCTACGCTCGTTATTCCCGGTCACGCCGTCTCGGTCAAAACCGGAACCACGGATGATCTGCGGGACAACTGGACCATCGGATTTACCCCGCAGGTACTCATCACTACCTGGGTAGGAAATAACAACAATACTCCCATGAACCCTGCACTGGTATCCGGCATCACCGGAGCGGCTCCCATCTGGCATAAGCTTATGGCGCGCGCGCTCAAAGACAGTCCGGATATCTGGCCCAAGCAGCCGGAAGGGGTCGTTGGAGCGCAAATATGCGCCGTTTCAGGACTTTTTCCCCCCACTGATGCACCAGAGGGAGACAGAGGCTGTCCGACGCGCTTTGAGTACTTCATACGCGGCACGGTACCAAGTCAACGCGAACAATTAAAGCAATCGGTTCTTATTGATAAATCAACCGGCGACCTGGCAACTCCTGGCCAGACAGACAATATAGAACCGCAGGAACATCAGATACTCCGCGACGGCGTTTCTACCTGGTGCCTCGACTGTCCGCACCCGGAGGGAAAAGCAGTGCTCATCAAATAATCCCCTTGCCCCAGTCCCACAGTATATGGTATAACCCATAGGCGTATGGCGCGTCACAAAAAGCTAACTCACAAAAATCGAATAGACATCGGTTTATTGATAAGGCTTCTATTATTGTTCCCGTTTCTTTTTATCAAAATCGGCGACGGTGTCCGCTTCCTATTTTCCGTCGTAACAACAATTTTTCGCGAGAGTATTCAAAGCATCCTGCATTGGATGGGAGAGAAAAAATATTCAGTCCCAAAATTTTCCCTGCCGCATATCTCTCTAAAGCTTCCGGAAGCCCCGGCGGTGACGATCAATGCAACACCATCAGAAACCGCAAAATCATTTATCGCAGGTATTGCCGTGACTGCGCTATTTTTCTTTTTCCCATATAACGCATACCGCTGGCTCACGTCGCTTCCCAATCCCCAACTTCTTGTCAAGCGGGATCTCGAGGTCACGACCAAAATTTTTGACCGGAACGGCGCCCTCTTGTATGAAGTATACGCAGATCAAAATAGAACGCCAAGGCCGCTTGCGGAAATCCCCGATGTCGTCAAGCAGGCAACGATTGCCATAGAAGACCGCGACTTTTACCGGCACAGCGGGTTTTCCATCCGCGGAATTCTCCGTGCCGTCAAAGAGACAGCGCTCAATAACCGTATGCAGGGCGGGTCAACCATCACCCAGCAGCTTATCAAATCAGCACTCCTCACCCCGGAAATAAAACTGTCCAGAAAAATAAAAGAGATCGTCCTGGCATTTTGGGCGGAACGCATGTACAGTAAAAATCAAATCCTTGAAATGTATCTCAACCAGGTTCCCTACGGCGGCACTGCCTGGGGAGTGGAAACTGCGGCGCAAACGTATTTTGGTAAGTCCATCAAAGATGTGACGCTTGCGGAGGCGGCGCTCCTGGCCGGACTACCGGCCGCACCCAGCGAGTACTCTCCGTTCGGCAGTCATCCGCAAAAAGCATTTGAACGACAGCAGGAAGTTCTCCGCCGCATGACCGAAGACCGATATATTACGTCTGATCAAGCTAAACTTGCACTTGCCGAAGAGATTCATCTCACTAAACCGCACACCGCCATCCGCGCCCCGCATTTTGTCATGTACGTCAAAGGAATATTAGAAAACCGGTATGGATCGCGGCTCGTGGACCGGGGCGGACTCCGCATCGTCACCTCGCTTGACATCGGCATTCAGGAAAAAGTAGATGATATTCTGCGAAACCAGGTAGAATCGTTGCGGTATCTTCGCGTGGGAAATGGTGCGGCGTTGGTTACCAATCCCAAAACAGGGGAAATTCTTGCCATGGCAGGAAGCAAAGATTATTTTAATCTCGCGGATGAGGGAAATGTAAACGTCACGACGAGTCTCCGCCAGCCCGGCTCATCCATAAAAGTCGTCAACTACGCAACAGCTTTGGAAAACGGATTTACCGCCGCATCGGTTATTGACGACAGTCCGATTGTCTACAACACGCCCGGCAGTCCGCCGTACGCGCCGGTCAATTATGACGGAATGTTTCATGGGCCTACGCCCCTGCGGTATGCGTTGGGCAACTCATATAACATTCCTGCGGTCAAAGTATTAGCGAAAATCGGCGTAAGCTCCATGATCGCCAAAGGCAAACTCATGGGCATCACCACATGGGAAGATGAGAGCCGCTACGGACTCTCCCTTACCTTAGGCGGCGGTGACGTGATGATGACTGATATGGCAAAAGTCGTGGGTACGCTTGCAAATGCCGGCCGCCGCGTGGATCCTTTACCGATTTTGGAAGTCACGGACTATACCGGACGAGTCTTCGAACGCAATACGCCCAAAAGCGGCGTCCCTGCGGTCAAACCGGAAGTTGCTTGGATTCTCAGTAATATTTTGGCGGATAATAATGCCCGGACCAACGCGTTTGGCCCCAATTCCAGCCTCGTAATCCCGGGCAAAACCGTATCGGTCAAAACCGGCACAAGCAACGACAAACGCGACAACTGGACCGTGGGATATACTCCGTCATTTGTCACAGCAGTCTGGGTAGGCAACAACAATAATGCACCCATGGATCCGTATCTCACATCCGGTGTCACCGGCGCCGCTCCCATCTGGCACGATATCATGGTGGAACTTCTGAAAGACAAACCCGACGAAGTCCTTCCCAAACCGGATAACGTGATTGGGATCCCCTGTTATTTCGGAAGAGTGGAATATTTTGTCAAAGGAACGGAACCCGTTGGGGGCCGCTGTGCTCCGCTCCCAACCCCGTCTCCGACTCCGACACCGAAACCGTAAATTCGCTTATTCAGTAACCACGACCGCCCCGGTATCCGACGGATTCACGTGATTGTGGTACTTCCACGTCCCCACTTTGACGAACGCGTAGTCGTACGTCCCGCCGTTACCCACGCTTTTGAGTTGATCAAACCCCGGCAAAAGTTGGTGCGTCGGGTGCACGGCTGACGCCACCCACATACCGCCGGTTGCAGTACTCACAAATCGCGCTGTCGCACCCTTTTTGACGGTTACCGTTTTGGGTGCAAAACCCGTATCGCTGTAGGTCACCGTCGTGAAAGCAGTTACCGCACTCGCACTTGTACCTGCATCCGTTGCCGCGTTCTCACCGCCTGTAACGCTGGCGCTAGCATTGCGGGCAGGTTTTTGCGTCGGCAATGCGTTCTGTTCACCCGTAAATTTTGTCATCTCTTCTTTTGGCTTCGCCTGCAGCACATACCACCCCACCCCGACGCCAGCCGCCAACACAACTAATCCCAACAGCCATTTATTCATTTTTGACCTCCCTTTCAAATATAGAATAACACATTTGTAAAAAACTTTACACTAGTAGATTTGTAGATGTATCATTTGTAAATTTCTTCTAGGTATACCGGTCCGCCACTTTACTCGCCGCGTAGCTTTCGGGCTTAATCTTCACCGCATACCCCGATCCACGGATCATACCCACAATTTCCGTAATCATCTCCCGCGTATCGCCGAATGCGCCGATATCCACATGGATCTCCACATCATATTTGGTAATACCGTCTTTATGAAGGAGGGCAAGGACCGTTTCCGCCATTTCAAGCGACATCGTCGCCTCTTCGTACATCCGTTGGCGCAGGACATACACTTTTTTATTAACCACCCGCTTCCAAAAATAAATGCCTCCGGCGCCCACCCGATGTACGACAATGGCCGTCACAAAATCCACCCCTGATCCGTTGTGCGGTTGGGAATCTGTGCCCACGACCAGGTGATACGTGCGTTCCGGCTCGCCGGCCAGAAACGCAAGAATTTTCTCCCGGACCTGCGGCAACTCCAACGCGCCATGTGTGGGGCGTTGAAACATACGATGGCGTAATGATAGCAAATACGCACGCTTTTCACCACCAAAAACCCCGGCGCACCGGGGTTCCTGGAATTACACCGCTTTTTTTATCTTCGCGGTCTTTCTTCCCGCGGTCGTGCTTCATTTACGACCATTGCGCGTCCCTCGATATCTTTTCCATTGAACATTTCAATGGCTTTCTTTGACTCTTCATTGCTCGACATTTCCACAAATCCAAATCCTCGTGATCGACCGGAATATTTATCCGAAATCACTTTCGCAGAGACCACGTTTCCCGCTTGCGCGAACATTTGCCCAAGCTTATCGCTGTCCATGCTATAGGGAAGATTCCCTACAAACAAATTGGTTGCCATATTAGAATTCCTTTCTCCTTAGGTCTTGAAGGGGTTTATGCCTAAAGAGAAATCGCGGTCAATAGACACGTAGACTCTCACAGGACTCCTCGCTTTGTTCCCAGGTCACGTGTAATGATATCATATCGGGGCAAGGAGTACAAACCGATCTCTGAAACCTTGCCAATCGACTATTAATCGACTATAATTCGATTACCTATGCTTCAACCCCATTACACCATTACCCATCGGCTGCTTGAACACATTAAACGAATTAACACACTCGTTGGTGAACTCAATAATCGTCGATTCTCCTCTATTGTTTTGGCGGCTTTTGAAAAAACCGCAAGGACCTTATCTACCTATGCTTCCACAAGCATCGAGGGTAATCCGTTGCCTCTTACAGAAGTAAAAAAAATTCTTAAATCACGGCCAATCCATATCAGGGATAGCGAACGGGAAATTTTAAACTACAACCAAGCCTTCCGGGAACTTAGTGAGCGACTCAATAAACAAGCCATTTCTCTATCACTCAGTCTCATTGTACATATTCAACAACAAGTAACGAATGAGCTTCTTCCATCGTTTGAATCAGGTAAACTTCGACAAAAACCGGTCGTGGTCAATGATCCAAAACTTCGTAAGGCCGTTTTTTTACCCCCCAATGCTCAGGACGTCAAACCGCTCATGGGAGATCTTATTGAATTTGTGGATAAGAATAATAAAATAATTGATCCTCTTATTTTGGCAGGCATTTTTCACAAACAGATGGTGATTATTCATCCGTTCATGGATGGCAATGGCAGAACCACCCGTTTAGCGACCAAAGTATTGTTGGCACAAATGGGACTCAACACGTTTAATCTGTTTAGTTTTGAAAATTATTACAACCAAAACGTGACTCGATATTTTCAAACCGTGGGAGAATATGGAGACTATTATGAGTTGAAAGACAAAGTTGATTTCACCGTGTGGCTCGAATATTTTACCGAGGGGATTATCGACGAACTACTCCGCGTCCAAAAGTTGTTGCCGGAAACAGGAGCCAGTCCCCAAACTCAACTCCAAACTCACGACCAAACACTATTGAACTACATTAAGGAAAATGGTTTTATTAAGGATAAGAATTATGCAGAACTCGTTGACCGGGCCAAGGCCACTCGTACCCAAGATTTTAAAAGATTACTTTCCTTGGGGCTCATCGATCGAAAAGGGAAAGGCAAAGCAACCTACTATATGTTAAAGGAAGCTTCCTAAATAGTCTAATAATCTTATTCCGTCGTTACCCCATCAAATTCAGCTTCGTTGGCCATTGCTTCCGCGCGGGTTGCGCGAACAATGCCGTCTTTATGGTGGGCCGGTGAATAGATAGTATACAGCTTCAACTCCACTGTTTTGGATATGTTGATGACATTATGTTTGGCCCCTGCCGGTAC
>JBBTTP010000072.1:0-3601 GCA_038064215.1 Patescibacteria group bacterium
TACAGATATTGAGTTTGAGATCAGGAGTTGGAATAAGCCAACTATGGAATCCCGGATATCTGGCACCCCGACCACTATCATTGGCTTCCTGGATAGTATTTTGGGTATATAACCTTGGCGTTCTCGTCTTCCTTATCCCTCCGGCATACCGGTTGACCAATGACTTAGGCAGACGGTTAATGATCGGTGCCGGTGTGTTATTCGTTGTTGCCAATACGCTGCAGGTAAGCTACCGCATGGAGCACAACCACTCACTCATCAATTATGCAACGGTCATCATGCTTCCTTTCATTGCTATCCTTTTGGTGACATGGTGGCAGAAGCGTCGTCTTGGATGGAAACTTCTGGCCGTAAGCGCAGTCTTGCTCGCGACGGCTTCCGGAATATTCAATCTCATGGTGGTAAAGAATGACTATCAATTGATGGTTGATGATGCTCCAAGAAACCGATTCATGCAGTGGATTAAAACAAATACGTCTCCCAACGCGGTTTTCCTTTCACGGGAAGACACGCTCGATCCGGTCACACTTTCCGGCAGAAGAAATTATTTTGGCGCCACCTATTACGGTGAAGTGATGGGGTACCCGATATCTGCGCGGAGAAGAAACGCGACGAGGTTTTTTGAGGCAAAAAGCGATAGGGATTTACGCGATGCGAAATCCGAAGGCATTGATTATATTGCTATTCCGGTTCATCCGCCGGCGAATTTTCGGTATGTCATGGACCGGTCCGTTTTCGATATGAATCTCAAGGTCTCATATCGTGATGACAACGTGACGGTATATCGATTATGAAAAAAATATTTGTGCCGCTTTTTCTTTTTATATCAGTTTTCGTTCTCTACTTTGGTATCGCAACCGGTTTTTCGTTTCAGTCTAAATGGTATTTAGATTACTTTAATCCCTTGGGCCAGTCAATTCGTCAGGGGAGACTGGATATCGTTAATCCGGCGGTTACATACGATTTGGTGCAATATGGTGGGAAATGGTATGCGCCCTGGGGGATACTCCCTGCATTATTCCTGATTCCAGTTCAGATGCTGAAGGGGCGTTTCGTTCCGCCGCTCTATTTGACGCTGTTTTTTGCGAGTGCCGATGTTGTGATTTTTTATTTCCTTCTGCAACGCACCAAACGGGAATTTTTACTCAAACTGTCGGAACCGTTTTTGTGGCTGGTTTTGATTCTTTTTGCCTTTGGGACAACACATCTTTACGTTGGGACGCTCGGATCGGTTTGGCATGGAGATCAGATGGTCTCAAATTTTTTTGGAACGCTTGGGATATACAGTATATTTAAGAAAAAACGAACGCTGTGGTCATATTTTTTTTCTGCGTTGTGTTTCGGAACTGCACTTATGGGACGAGCAACGATTGTGTTACTGGTGAGCATACAAGTGTTGCTTTATAGTTGGGATTTTTTACTGCCTGCCACTATTTCATGGAGTCAAAGAGTGCGTGCTATCCGAAATGGAATAGTGATATTCGGAATTCCGTTGGGCATATTTACCGGATTATTCTTTTTGTACAATTGGCTGCGGTTTGGGAATTCACTGGAATATGGTTATCGGTATATTACTGAAGCCCCGAATCTAGCCTCTCTGCGTGAGCGATACGGAATCATGTCGCTATCTCATGTTGCTACGAATATCCGCTATATGTTTTTTGAGTTGCCGGGTTTTTACTGGAGCAACGGTTTACGATTGAATTTCGATCTGAAGGGAAACTCGATTTTTTTTCTCACACCTCCGTTTCTGGCGATATTTTTTGCAAAACTTGATCGATATGTTCTTTCGCTTTGGATTGCGGCAATTATCACCATGATCCCCAGCCTTCTTATTTATAGTACTGGTTGGATGCAATTCGGATACCGGTATTCTCTTGATGTCACTGCTGTACTGGTGTTATTGTCGTTATTTGGCATGAAGGGTAAGCTCAACGTGTTATATGTCATCGGAGTCGCATTTTCCG
This sequence comes from Patescibacteria group bacterium, assembly GCA_038064215.1. GTDB lineage: Bacteria > Patescibacteriota > Microgenomatia > UBA10105 > UBA927 > JACREN01. The sequence continues at coordinate 1,968 of JBBTTP010000072.1, forward strand.
TCGTTGTGTATCAGATGGGAATAACGGCATTGAGATAATACTATGAGAATGAAGATCGTGTTTTCAATTTTAATAGGTGCATTGTTTCTGGCAGTTCTGCCGCTATTTAATCCAGGATTTTTGCCGACGCATGACGGCGAATACCACATGATTCGGTTTTATGAATTTGAAACCATGCTGCGGGCCGGATACTGGTTTCCCCGTTGGGCGCCGGGTTTAAACAGCGGATACGGTGTGCCGCTTTTCAATTTTCATTACCCGTTTCCCAATTATATAGGAGCTTTCTATCACTCGCTCGGTTGGAGTTTGTCTGACGCGTTTAAGCTTGCTCTGGCTACCGGATACCTTTCGGCCGGTTTGTTTTGCTATTTTTGGCTTTCAAAAATATTTGATAAATTTTCGGGAGCAGTAGGAACCATCGCGTTTCTTTTTGTTCCGTATTGGTTTGTGGAATTGTATGTGCGGGGGTCCGTCGGAGAAGTTATTGCTATTGCGTGGTTCATGCTTGTCCTTGCCGCCATTGAGTATCGGAATGGAGCATTAGTGAGCGTTGCAACTGCCGGAATGATTCTTTCCCATAACATTCTTTCCATGGTTTTTTTGCCACTATTGGCGGGCTATATGGTATTAAGGACACGTTGGTATCTTGGATATATGATTATCGGGCTAGGGCTAGCTGCATATTTTTGGATTCCTGCTCTTTGGGAAAGAAACTTTGTGGTCGGGCTGAACGTCGTAAATTTTCGCGAGCATTTCCCTGAGCTTTTCCAATTGCTTATCCCGTTCGGCGGGACTAACTTTTCGCAGGCTGGAGTGCCGGACGGTGAAATGTCCCAACAGCTTGGTGTGATGACGATCGTGGTGGGTATGTTCGCATTGGCATTTTGTATTGGCGAAAAAGAACAATGGCTGAAAAGATTGATAGGGGGAAGTCTTTCTCTGCTTCTTCTTGTCATTGTATTAATGCTTTCGATCTCTCGGCCGGTATGGGAAACTCTTGCCGCTTTACCATTGCTGCAATATCCATGGCGGCTTCTGGCGGTCGTTGTGCCTTTGGCCGGTTTATTGGCGGCGTATTTTGGGTATCGGCTGCATTCCCGATGGATCGGGATCGTCATTGCCATTATGTTCATCGGGTTTTCGCTGCCATATACAAAACCGGTTACTTACGCGCCGCGAGATGATAGATATTATCTCTCACGCCGCGAATTTACCGACGGGACGTCATCGCTCGGCAATAGTTTTTCTACCGTCTGGTCACCCTGGAAATCAAGCCGTGCAGGGCAAGTGGTTGACGTGACAGAAGGAAAAGGAACGGCAACCGTGCAATCGCAAAAGCCGCTCTCAATATGGCTCGCGGCAGACATTAAAGAAGATGCAATGATGCGGGTGAATGTTCTCTATTTTCCGGGTTGGAATGTTAGGATTGACGGGAAAAAACAGACCATTGACTATAAAAAAGACGGGACGGTATCCTTTCCGGTTGGAAAGGGAAGTCACGAGATCAGTGTTCTATTTACGGAAACTCCGGTCCGGGTCGGAGCTGACTTAGTATCATTTGCGTGTTTGTTTTGGCTGATCTGTTCGACTATACTCAAAAGGTATTATGCACATAGCAATTGATATCACCCCTT
>JBBTTP010000073.1:0-6121 GCA_038064215.1 Patescibacteria group bacterium
AAATACCGGACCCGAGCGGAAAACTATCATGGTAAAAAAGTGGCCATTGTTCGACCGCTTATGGTTGAGGATCTTAAAGCCGACGGCTTGCTTATAAAGACTGACGAAGCGTATACCCATAGAATCGGAACCTGTTGGAAATGCGGCACAGTCATTGAACCGCTTCCGCTTGAGCAGTGGTACATAAAAGTACAGCCACTAGCAAAAAAAGCAATTGATGCGATCAACAAAAAACAAGTGACATTTGTACCGAAACGGTTTGAAAAAACAGCCAAACAGTGGCTGACCAACTTCCATGACTGGAACATCAGCCGCCAAAACGTCTGGGGTATCCGCATCCCCGCCTGGAAATGCGATAGGTGTCTAGCGTGGACTGTGTCGTCAGGCGAGACGCCTTCGTCTTGCCAATCATGCGGCTCTCCCAAACTTACGCAGGACACTGACACATTTGATACATGGTTTAGTTCGGGACAATGGCCTTTCGCTACGCTCAAGGCAAGCCCATATAAAGGCGACTTTGACTATTTTTATCCAACGAGTGTTATGGAGACTGGGTACGACATCCTCCCCTGGTGGGTCTGCCGGATGCTTATGTTGGGCATCCATTTAACCAATGATGTTCCGTTTAAAACTGTTTATCTCCATGGACTTGTACGCGACAGTAAGGGACAAAAGATGAGCAAGAGTAAAGGCAACGTCATCAATCCTCTGGCGATGGTGGACCAGTACGGTGCAGATGCCCTACGGATGGCACTCGTGTTTGGTACAGGCGCCGGCAACGACCAATCGCTTTCGGAAGATAAAATCCGCGGAATGAGAAACTTTGCAAACAAATTGTGGAACATCGGAAGATTTATAGAGATGAGCTTTGAACGAGACAGTAAAGATTCCGGGAATCCCAAGGATTCCCGGAATCAAACAGGAAACGAAGGGATTCCTTACTATGATGAAGCAATGCATAAACAGCTAAAAAATCCAAACGATAAAAAAATTATTTCTGAAGTAAATATGCTAACAGCGGGAGTTACGAAAGATATGGAGCACTACCGATTCTCCGATGCGGCACAAAAGATCTATGACTTTACCTGGCACACCCTGGCTGACGTGCATCTGGAAAAAAACAAAGACCGGTTTAAGGAGGGGGACCCGCAAGCGCTTGCTGTCCTACGTCATGTATTTTTTGTGATACTCAAACTCCTCCACCCCTTCATGCCCTTTGTGACGGAAGAACTGTACCAAAAAGTTCCCGGTTGGGACGGCACCCCCCTCATCGTGGCCCCGTGGCCAAATTGATGCTTTTGAGAATTTTTTCAAACAACACTTCATCGCTTTCAAAATCTGCAGTAATGCCGCTCGGGGTAAAATGATTAAATTCCACAGACAGTGTGTCAGAAACCGGAATCATCTCTCCGGCCATCCTGCTAAACGCATAGCCGCCGACCGTCGTACCGTTAAATGCACCGCTAAACGTCACGCCCATTTTCCCGGTAGTCCCGGCATCGCGTGTTGCAAACGGCTGGCCCAACACGTCCGTCACCACCGCTCCCCGGTAATCCCGGAGCGTCTGACCAGCTCCGCGGGCAGCGACGGTAAAGCGCGTACCGCCGGGCAAGTAGGTCCCCTGCGACGGACATCCGGCGCCGTCGCAAATGGGCGCAAGAATCTCCGGCGGTAATTTAAAAGAAACCGCTGCAATCGGTTGCCGGGTAATACCACTGATAATCTGATAGGTAATCCAATCCGCGTACGGGTCAGTCGGGATTACTTGACGCGCCGCCGGTGTCGGAACCGGCAGAGAAGGAGCCGGGCCGCTGCCGGGCAAATACTGCCGGACCATGGTCGATAACCACATGCCCAACGCGAATAACAACAGGAACAATATAAGATACCCAATTCTATTTCCCCAAGAGGTATGAGGTTTTTGCGGCATGGGAAGCGGCGGCTGCACGGGAGCTTGCGGTGCGGGTGTAGGTTGAGGAAAAGGCGGAATCGGTTCAATCACCGGCGTTTCTTCGAAAACTAATGGCTCAACAGATTTTTCGGTCAACGGCTCATCCATGGTGTTTTTATTCTTTCACCCGCGTCCCCTGCTTGTCAATCACTCATGCTCGTTCGAGGTACGCCCCGGTCTCCGGGTCTATCGCAATCGTGTCGCCAAGTTTAATAAAAAGCGGAACCGTAATCATGGCGCCGGTTTCTACCATCACGGTTTTGGTCGCGCCCGACACAGTGTTGCCTTTTGCGCCTTCGTCTGCTTCTGTAACTTTTAGTCGCACCTTTTTTGGGAACCGCACACCCACGGCTTCTTCACCGTTCACAAGAATCTGATAGGTATCGTTGGGCTTGAGATAGTTGACGTAATCGCCAAGCATTGTTTCAGAAATTCCATACTGTTCATAGGAAAAATTATCCATGAACAGATAGCGGTCTCCTTCTTTGTACAAATACTGCATCTCACGGGTCGCAACCGGTATTTCCACGACTGACTCGCCGGATTTATACGTAAACTCCTGTACTCGGCCTGTTTTAAGTGACTTAAGCCGAGTACGCACAAACGCGCTTCCCTTACCCGGATTGACATGCTGAAATTCCACAATCTGGTGCGGTTCGCCTTTAAATTCAATAAACATCCCCTTGGCAAAATCAGCAGTAGAAATGGTACCCATAGGAACGAAAAACTCCCCTCTTCTTCGGGAGTAGACGCATTGTCTCACTCTCGGGTTTATTTTTCAAACAAGCGCAATCCAAAAAGTGCTGTCCCCAACCGCACCATCGTCGCCCCTTCGTCAATTGCCACCTGATAATCCTGGCTCGTCCCCATGGAAAGCGCAGGGCCAAACACTGGATGTTTGCTTCGTATAGTTTCCGAAAGTTTTTTTAAAGACCGAAATATCATGCGATTTTCTTCTGGATTGCCAACTGCTGGCGGCATGGTCATAAGCCCATCGAGAATGAGATTTGAGAAATGCACATTCCCATACAACACTAAATCAGATTTTTGAAAACCATACTTTGTTGTTTCGCCGGAAAGATTTACTTCAAAAAGAATGTGTAATTTTTTATTTAACGCGCGGGCGGCGGCGTCAAGTTTTTGCGCAAGTTCCATGCTGTCCACCGAATCCACCCAGTCAAATAATTCCACAACTTTTTTTATCTTTCGCGACTGTACGTGTCCGATCATGTGAAAGGTGGCACCTTTTTGTATTTCCTCCGGAAGCTGCGCGTATTTTTCTTCAAATTCACGAGCATAATTTTCCCCAAAATGGCGGATGCCCGCCCAATACGCTTCTTGGATAGATGACGCGGGCAACGTCTTCGTCACTGCCACGACGGTCACGTGGGGAGGAATCGATGCGATAATCGCAGAATTGACCATTCGTAAATCAATTTTACAACCCTATGAGCTTTCTCGCTAGTCTTCACTCATCCTTCCTCTTGACTTCAGAAGTTAGAAAGTTTACAATATAGAATTATAAACATATGGCACCACAACTCATCCCCAACGCGAGTCAGGAAGAATGGTTAAAAATCCTTGGCAAAGGCATGGTTACCATCCCCAAAAAATGGCGGGATGATCTTGGCATTTCCGAGGGTGACATCATAAAAGCCACGAAAAACGGGAATAACGTCGTGCTTTCCTCTCCTAAAACACACGCCGCCCCCTACCGGGTCTACACCGATGAGGAAATCAAAACATTCATAAAGGATGATCAATTCTAAGCATTTCCCGATGGAGAAGGTTTTCTTTGATGCATCGGTCATCATCGCCGCAATCCTTTCGCCAACCGGCGGTTCAGCCAAGCTCCTCAATCTTTCCAAAAACAAAACCATTATCGCTATCACCTCGCAGACTGTTATTGATGAGGTCGAGGCTCATACGGATAAGATCCATACAACGCCCGGAAATATCGCCTGGTATATAAAAAATTCCGGGATGCTCGTACGCGAACGCATAACGCAGACAGAGATAGAAAAGGTGTCGGCAGTCATCGATTCGACCGATGCGCATCTGATTGTGGGCGCGCGGGGCGCAGTGTGTCAATATTTGGTCACTCTTGATAAAAAACATCTTCTCCGGTCTGATGTCCAAAAAATGGTAGCACCACTTCAAATCGTCAATCCGAAAGATTTACTGGGAAAACTCGCCGGAGCGAACCGGAAATAATTCTTTCCCTGAAAAAACACCGTGTCAGCAATATCTCGGGTGTCGGCAAAGAGCATGACAGCCGGTTAACTTCATAGCTTCCATGCGTTTTAGCGTCCTTCTCGAACAAAATCCCAATAATTGTCTCGCGTCACGGTTTGCCAGGATGCGCTCGGGTACGTAGTTCTCCATGCTGTGGGCGGCTGTCGTCTTCCCTTTGTCCACTTAATCTCAAACGCATGGAGTTGCCCTCCTTCCTCTTCCACATAGTCTACTTCCTGCTGCGTCCATGTGCGCCAAAAATAGGCATTGGGTAAATTTCTTATCGCCTCGTTGCGTTTTTTTCGTTCAACGATCAACAAATTCTCCCATAAAGCGCCGGTGTCTGTGCGCATTTCTATGGGGTTAAAATTGTTTATAATGGCATTGCGAATTCCTGTGTCATAAAAATAAATTTTTCTTGATTTACTGATCTCTTTACGCAAATTTCGGCTCAAAGGCGAAAGACGGAAAATGATAAACCCCAACTCCAAAAGGCGTATATACGAGGCTATGGTTTTTTGATCGACGCCAAGAAGGCCCCCGAGCTCTGTAAAAGACACTTCCTGTCCCAATTGGAGCGCTAAGGCAGTCAGTAATTTTTCCACAAGGTCGGGATTTTTGATTCCCTGGTACTCTAATGCGTCTTTGTATAAGTAATTTTTGTAAATACCTCGCAGAGTCTCCACCGCATCTCCCGGTCGCACTACCACTTCCGGGTATGATCCATAGACGAGTCGTGTAGGGAGGAGCCTGTTGGTCTCACGCAGATCCGTTGAAATTTCCGTCAGGGATAACGGGAAAAGATGAAATTCAACTGTTCTCCCCGTCAGGGGTTCATTAATTTTATTTGATAGGTCAAAAGACGAAGAACCGGTAGCGACAATCTGAACTCCTGGGACGTTGTCTACCAGCAATTTGAGGCTCAATCCGATATCTCTTACGCGCTGTGCCTCGTCGATAAGAACGAGTTTTTTTTGCCCGAGGTACGTTGCCAGCTCCGAGGATGTTTTATCGGTAAGTGCTCGTCGGATGTCTGGCTCATCGCAATTGAGATACAGACTATCGCCACCGTACTGCTCTTGGAGTTTTTTGATAAGCGTGGTTTTGCCGACCCTTCGTGCCCCGTAGACAACGATGGCTTTACCCCGGAAAAGGTATTTGCGTAGATTAGCCTCAATGTTTCTGGAAATAATCATAATTTAAAGGAATATACTCCTCTAAATTATCATAATTTACGGGACTTGTCAAGAGTTATTATCTCTCGGGACTCCCATCAAATAGGTCCCCTATCGGAAAAAACAAGGTATCGGCAATGTCGGTGGTATCGGCAAACAGCATGATAAGCCGGTCTACGCCGACGGCAATTCCGCCGGCCGGCGGCATACCCGCTTTTAATGCGTCAATAAAATCCATATCGACCGGGTGCTCCACTTTTCCCAAACGCGCGCGCTCCACCTCCTCCTGGAACCGCTGCAACTGTTCTTTGGCATCCGTCAGTTCACTGTACGCATCTCCCAATTCCAGTCCTTCGATATAAAATTCAAACCGCTCGGCAAACGCAGGGTCGCCGTGTTTGGTACGCGCGAGAGCTGCAAGAGAAGCCGGATATTCATAGAGAATCGTCGGTTTCCCACGGCCCAAATGCGGCTCAACTTCATTAAGGAAAATAAGATGAAACAATTCTTCCCAGCTATCATGTTCGCTCACGGGATACCCCTTTGTTCGGGCAATATCAGCCATAACTGTCCGTTCCAATGCTTTTTTTAAATCTATCTGCGCATATTTGGTAAACACATCGCTCACGGTTAATCGTTCCCAGGGGGCAGACAGATCAATGCGCTTCCCCTGATAGATAAGTTCTGCTGGTTTAACCGATGCGGGACTTTTCTGACTTCGCTGTAAATATGCATTGATAAAAAGTACGAGCTCTTCGCA
>JBBTTP010000074.1:0-2710 GCA_038064215.1 Patescibacteria group bacterium
GAGAAAGAATACTTCCAGGCTCTCGAAGGTGAGAGGAAAAATGTGAAGGTAAACTTCTCATAACATGTCCATCCACTCCCAGATCCAAGGGAATATCACCAAGACGTATATCATAATGAGTTTTTTCGTGGTATTCGTCGTGCTTGTTGCATACGTTTTGGGTGTATCACTCGGCTACGGGACGAGCTTCATGTGGATAGCGGTACTTTTTTCCGTGATATCAAGCTTTGCAAGCTATTACTGGGGGGACAAAATAGTGCTTGCGATGAGCGGGGCTAAGCCTGCCAACAGAAAGCAGCATTTTGACTTCTACACCGTTGCTGAAAATCTCGCAATTGCCGCCGGCCTCCCAAAGCCTAAGCTTTATGTCATTGACGACACGGCGATGAATGCGTTTGCCACAGGCCGCGATCCGAGCCACGCGGTGGTGTGCGCGACAACGGGAATTTTAGCTAAACTTGAACGGCGGGAACTTGAGGGAGTGATCGCTCACGAACTCTCACACATCAAAAACTTTGATACGCGGCTCATGGCGGTGGTTGCCGTCCTCGTTGGAACAGTGGCGTTTTTAGCAGACATGTTCATGCGAAGCCTTTGGTGGGGTGGACGGAGAGACCGCGATGAAGATCGGGGGGCGGGACAGATCATGCTCGTTGTTGGCATAGTTTTGGCTATTATTACGCCAATTGTCGCAACGCTCATCCAACTAGCCGTTTCCCGCAGGCGCGAATATCTGGCGGATGCGTCGGCGGCTAACCTCACCCGCTACCCCGAGGGCCTGGCACGTGCACTTGAAAAGCTTACCGATGACCGAGAAGTCCTTGAAGCCGCGACCAACGCCACGGCACATCTCTACGTCGTTAACCCCTTCAAGGGTAAACAATATGCCGCCTGGTTTTCCGGCCTCTTCAACACCCACCCGCCGATAGAGGAACGGATAACAATACTCCGTGCGATGTGATGAGATTACAAAACGTTCTTCCCATTGTTATAGGAAAAATTGTTTCTTCTGCCAGCAAATTATTTCATCTGGGAGCAGGTGCGACGTGGCCGGGGGAGATTGCGCTGCGGTTGAGTCCCAATATTTTTGCTGAATTTGCTTCACAGCTTCGAAAAGGAATCATTCTGGTAGCTGGCACGAACGGGAAGACTACGACGTCTCTTATGATCACGCAAGTCCTGGAAAAACAGGGATTAACGGTCGTGCATAATGCAAGCGGCGCCAATCTCCTCAACGGTATTGTGTCGGCGTGTATCCAGAAAGCTGCATGGAGCGGAAAACTTCGTGTTGATTACGGGGTGTTTGAAGTTGATGAAAACAGTCTACCGCAAATAATTTTTTATGTGAATAATAGTCATTCCCGCGAACCCTTCGAAGCTCAGGACAGGCGCGGGAATCCAGAGAATGATAAGACTGGATCCCCGATCGGGTCGGGGATGACCAGACAAATTGTCCTTGTACTTCTCAATCTCTTCCGTGATCAACTAGACCGGTATGGAGAAGTGGATGTGATTGCGGAAAAATGGAAAAAAGCACTTTTGAGGCTCGATACCGGGAATCAAACTATCAAACCATATCAACTTATTGCTAATGCGGATGATCCGCTGATCGTACATCTAGCCTCCTCAGCCTCAAGGGCGGGCCTTGAGGCTAGAGTTACGTATTTCGGATTGAATGATGCGAGCCAGTTTCAAAAAAAGATGGAACACGCCACGGATTCCACATTTTGTCCAGCCTGCGGGGCGAGGCTTATCTATGAAGGGTACTACTATTCCCATATTGGTGTTTGGAAATGTGAAAAATGTAAAGCGAAGCGGCCAACGCTTGACGTGAGCGATTGGGACTATCCATTACCTGGTCTTTACAATAGATACAATACGCTTGCTGCCGTTACCACTTCTCAGGCTTTGGGTATCAAAAAAGAAACAATAAAGAAAGCACTTTTAAGTTTTAAGCCTGCTTTTGGCCGTCAGGAGGAGTTGGTCGTGAACGGGAAGAGAGTAAAGCTATTTCTTTCTAAAAATCCTGCTGGGTTTAATGAGTCTTTGAGGACGGTCATCCAATTGGGAGCAAAGCAGATATTGTTTGTTCTCAATGACCGAATTCCTGACGGCCGCGATGTGAGTTGGATCTGGGATGTGGATTTTGAAATGATTCCGGGAAACATTTCTGTCGCCGTCAGTGGTGATCGAGTCTATGATCTTGCATTACGCCTAAAATATGCAGGAATTACTGCAAACATTTGTGAAAATTTGGAGAACGCATTTGATACAAAAGAAACGCTTTACGTGCTGCCAACATATTCCGCAATGTTGGATGTAAGAAAAATATTAACCGGTAAAAAAATATTATGAAACTCACTATCGCTTGGCTCTATCCCGACCTAATGTCTACCTATGGGGATCGGGGGAATATTATTGTGTTACAAAAACGCTGTCAGTGGCGGGGGATCAGTGTGAAGGTTGAGGAAATAACTCTCGAATCTCGACTCTCGAATCTCGAGCATTGCGATTTCATTTTCATGGGAGGCGCGCAGGACCGCCAACAAAAGATCGTGGGTAAAGATTTTTTGGAAAACAAAGCACCGGTTGTAAAGGTAATGGTCGAGAAGGGAATTCCGGCGCTCTTCGTCTGCGCGGCGTACCAGCTCGTCGGGCATTACTACAAACCGTACCAAGGAGAAAAGATTCCGGGTGCAGGGATTTTTGA
>JBBTTP010000075.1:0-11273 GCA_038064215.1 Patescibacteria group bacterium
AACGCACTTCATATGCTCCGTGAAGCCGGTATCCGGGTTGAGCTTGACGAGCGCAATGAATCCATGCAAGCCAAAATCCGGGATGCGACTTTACAAAAAGTCCCGTATATGGGTATAATAGGAGACAAAGAAGTGTCGGCAGAATCAGTTTCTGTGCGTACACGCAAGGGTGAAGATCTCAAGAGCATGACGCTTGACGAGTTTCTAAACCGATTACACAACGAGCTTGAGACCAACACATAAATTCTACCGCCTCAATTACCAGATCGCGAGTCCTACCGTGCGGCTGTTGGATGAAGAGGGCAAGCAAATCGGCATCGTTTCCAAGCTTGAAGCATTGCAAAAGGCAAAAGAGCTGGAAATAGACGTGGTAGAAATAGCGCCAAACGCCAAGCCGCCGGTAGCGAAACTCATTGATTTTAAAAAATTTAAGTATCAGGAAGCCAAAAAGGAACGGGAAAACAAAAAAAGCCAAAAAAACGTGGGGGTTAAAGAGGTACGATTGCGGCCATTCATCGGCCAACACGACTTTGATACCAGGCTTGCCCGTGCAAAAGAATTTTTAGACGCTGGAAATCAGGTAAAAATAAGCGTATTTTTCAAAGGCAGGGAGATAACACGCAAGGAATTCGGATACGATGTGGTCAAACGGTTTATCGGGAAACTGGAATCAGTGAAACTGGTCCGCGACCCGCATATGGAAGGCAGAGTCTTAGTCGCCATGGTGGTACCGAATAGAAAAGGAGAATAATATGCCAAAAGTTAAAACGAAAAAGATCGTCACTAAACGCTTTAAAATGACCAAAACCGGCAAAATTTTTCACCGCGTGCAGGGCGCGAGGCATTTACGCAGGAAAAAAAGCAAAGCCCGACAACGCCGTCAGGACCGACCCAAAGAAGTGACGAACGCCAAATATATTCGCATTGTGAAGCGATATCTGCTATCATAACGCACTATGAGAGTGAAACGGGGCGTAAGTTCGCACGCCAAACACAAAAAGTTATTCCAAGCCACTAAAGGCTACCGGATGACCAAACGCAGACTCACGCGGGTTGCCAAAGAGGCATATCTGCATAGCGGCGAGTACGCATTTGCCGGACGAAAAAATAAGAAGCGGGATTTTCGGCGTCTCTGGATTACCCGCATCGGGGAAGCCACCAAGTTACGCGGGCTTTCTTACAGCCTGTTTATGAATCATCTGAAAAAAGCAAATATTGAGATTGATCGGAAAACTCTCTCCTACTTGGTCACCGAACAGCCCGAAGTATTTGGCCAAATTATCGATAACGTCAGAACAGTTAATTGACATCATGAAAATGATCAATTAGGATAATGGTATGCTCAAGCAAAACAATACCATTACAAAACCATATTTTGATCTAAAATTTCAGGGGATTGAAGAAAAATTTCAAAGACTAGAAGAAAAATTGGATTGGCTCATTGGGAGATATCGGGCACACGACGAAGAACACACGCTGTTGAACGGAAAAGCGTCCGATCATTCTGACAGGCTTGAAATTCTTGTAGAAAAACTTGGAATAGTAATATAATGGTTATTATGACAACCCAACGACATTTTTCGTTTTTCTTTTTTACCTCGCCAAGCGGGGAGCTTTGGGTGATTTGAGAAAATAAGACAAGAAGACAATAAGAAAACCCAAGAGCCCCGCACAAGCGGGGTTTTTTGATGGTTGGTTAGCGAATGAATTCCTATTCGCGAGCTTACCAACCATCAATCCGCCTTACGTCGCAGCATGAGCCGCGCCCGCCGGCTGGCGGGGTAAGGCGAATGCTAAGACGAGGTGGGTTTGTGGTGACGGGAGGTGAAATTATTTATGGATACGTGTAATAAAATCGAAAACGGTTCATGCCGGGGATGCAATGTTCCTTCAATGCTTTCAGCGCGAATAGCTCCTGAAACTCAAGGACAGGTCGACAGCGTTGCAGCAAAATTATCTAAAATATACTGCCCAAAAGATTCGGGAGGGATTGATGCTGCAACCCGAGCAACAGTATATAATTATAACGCACTACTCATATCGCCTAAATCAATATGGTGATCATGTATTGCGACATTTTAATACCGGCCGTACAATGAATTTATCATTATGACCTCTCTTATCTACATGACCGACAGTTATAAACAAGAATTTACGGCTCGGGTGGTCTCATGTGTCAAAAAAGGGAGCGGGTGGGAAATCGTCCTTGATAAAACGATCTTCTACCCGCAGGGAGGTGGTCAACCGTCGGACAAAGGAACAATCAAGGGGACTCACGGCAAAGCGACAGTCAAACACGTCAAAATGCAGTCCGGCGAAGCCATCCACGAATGTTCACTGGAAGGCGCTATGGGACAGGGTGAATCCGTTGAATGCGCTATAGATTGGCACACACGATACCACAACATGCGTGTCCATAGTGCAGGACACATAGTTCATGAAGCAGTTATAGCAACCTGCCCGGGACTTATCCCCAAAAAAGGAGACCATGGCAATAATCCTTATATCGAATATCTGGGCACCATCCCACTCGACAAAAAATATCCCATTGAGACGAAGGCAAATATCATTGTTCAAAGCAACGTACCCATAAAAACGGAATTCGTCACGCTCGAAGCACTGAAACAGCGCGCCGCATGGACGCCGGAGCATCTCCCGGCAAATAAACCCCTGCGTATCGTAGAAATCCAGGGTTATGCGCCCATTCCGGACGGCGGGACACAGGTTTCCCGTACCGCAGAAGTAGGCATGATAACCATCGTGCGTCTGGAAAACACGGAAGAATCCGTCCGCGTCTATTATGCGCTCCAGGATACGGTCCAGCAGGAACACTTCAATGAACCAACCATCACGACGCCAAATTTTATTGGTCTTCTGTTGGAAGTCCAGCAGGATGCGCTGGCGATCATTGAACAAGGAGAAAAAACACCCGATCAGCTGCGGCTGGAGCTAATGGGCGGCAAAAGCGAACTCTCTAAACTCACCCGCCAAATCCGCTTAGTTCCTGTTGCTGATCGCGCCAATGTCGGCGTCGTCGTCAACGAGGTGAAACAATCTATAGAACAAGCCCTCGGTGAGAAAGTATCAACTTCAAAGCCAGGCTTTGATTCAAATTGGATTGATGTAACAATCCCTGGAAAGAGACCCCCCGAAGGACATCTGCATATTGTATCGCAGGCGATCACGGAAATTACAAGAATTTTCGAACGCATCGGCTTCACGCGCGTACGCCACCCGGAAGTAGACTGGGACTGGTATGCATTCGAATCGCTCAACATGCCGCCTAATCACCCCGCGAGAGATGAATGGGAAACATTTTTTATAGAGTCTCCATCTTTGTCATCGCGAGGAGCGAAGCGACGTGGCGATCTCTCTTCATCGATGGGGATTGCTTCGCCGTTAGAACGGTCTCGCAATGACAAATACAAACAAATCGTCCTTACCCCTCACACGAGTAACGGCCAGGTGCGGGAGATGGAGAAGGGCAAACTCCCCATACGCATGATCAACATTGCCAAGTGTTACCGCAGACAGTCGGATGTTTCTCATGTCCCGATGTTTCACCAGTTTGAAGGACTCTACGTCGACAAAAACGTCTCTATCGGCGACCTCAAGGGGGTTATGGATTTCTTTTTTAAGAATTATTACGGCCCTGATCGGGTATCAAGGCTTCGGCCGTTTCATTTCCAATTTACCGAACCGTCTTTTGAAGTCGACATTAATTGCGGTGTTTGCTTCGGTAAGGGTTGTAAGCTGTGCAAAGATGGATGGCTTGAACTTGGTGGATCCGGCATGGTTCACCCAAATGTGCTCAGGGCTGGTGGCATAGATCCAAACGTCTACAGCGGATTCGCATTCGGTTGGGGAGTAGAACGCACGTCTATGATGAAATCCGGCACCAAACTCGACGACGTCCGATTGCTATACAGTAATGATGTGAGATTTTTAGAGCAATTTTGATATGAACATTCTTATCCCAGACAATTGGCTACGGGAGTATCTCGAAACCAAGGCAACCCCTAAACAAATCAAGGAGTATTTGTCGCTTTGCGGCCCATCCGTTGAGCGCATCCTGGAGGCGGACGGCGCGCCAGTCTACGATGTGGAGATTACCACCAACCGCCCGGATGCCATGTCCGTCGTTGGAGTCGCACGGGAAGCAGCAGCCATCCTCCCGCGGTTCGGCATCGCCGCGAAACTTCTGCAAGATCCATACTCTGAAAAAGGTTTAACCTTTTCAGCTGAAAAGGTTAAACCTTCTATGAGCAAAACTCTGACTATCAAAACCGATCCAATTCTCAACCCCCGCTGGACATCCATTGTATTTGAAAATGTCACAGTTAAACCATCCCCGGATTGGCTCAAGAAGAAACTCGAGGCCACCGGAATACGAAGCCTTAACAATATTATTGATAGTACAAACTTTCTCATGCGCGCATACGGCCAACCTGCTCACGCCTTTGACTTTGACGCAATTGCCGACAAACCAAACCATGCCACCATGATCCTCCGCGCTTCCAAAAAAGGCGAACGGCTCACGACGCTTGACGGAAAAACTCATACACTGCCCGGTGATGACATCGTCATTGAGGATGGAAAGGGGAGACTCATTGACCTGTGCGGGGTCATGGGCGCACAAAACTCAGCAATTAAAGCAACGACCAAGACCGTCATCCTGTTTTTACAAACGTATGATCCTATACGCATTAAGAAATCCATGATGCGCCTCGCTCATAGAACGGAAGCCGGGGGGCTTTTTGAAAAAGGAATAGACTCAGAGCTTGTCCTTCCCGCGTTTTTTAAAGGAGTTGAGCTTATCGCTGAGCTTTCCGGCGGCCGGGTAGCAAGTAAGGTCTATGATATCTATCCGAAGCCGTATAAACCCTACACCGTTTCCGTCGCACGGACGAAAATAGACGCGTATATCGGCACGCATCTTGCGGACAAAGAAATTGTTGATATTCTCACAACGCTCGGCTTCAAGTGTGACATTGTCATTCCGGGCGCTTGCACTGAGCGAAGCGAACGTGTGACCCGGAATCCATCCTCTCCAAAATCTGGATCCCGGCTCGGTGGCCGGGATGACATAATACGCGTCACTGTCCCAAGCTTCCGCCGCGACGTGACGATTGACGTGGACATCATTGAGGAACTCGCACGGATTTACGGCTACCACAACATCACTGCAACACTTCCTGACACCGCTCCTCCTATGACAGGGCGAGACCCTGTCACACCTTGGGAGGAAGATATTAAAGCACGCCTTCGCGACTGGGGATATACGGAAACGTACACGTATTCCATGATTTCCGAAGAACTCATGGATATTTTCGGCTTAGATAAAACGAAAGCGTATAAAATCGCAAACCCGTTATCAAACGAATGGATTTATATGCGGCCAAATCTTCTTCCGAGCGTTCTTCAGGCAGTTAAGGAAAACCTCAATTATCGAAATGAAGTCAAACTCTTTGAACTTTCCATGGTCTATCAATACAGAGCAAACGATCTGCCTATTGAGCAACCCACATTAATAATCGTGATGACGGGAGAACGATTTTATGAGCTCAAGGGGATTGCGGAATCCATTTTAGACCTTCTTGGCGCCCAAATGACAGGGTCTCGCCCTGTCAAGAATATCAACCACTTCATTCCGGAACGAACATTTCTACTTGGTGACTGCGGAGTCGTGGGCGAGATCAATCAAGACTTGCGGGTTATGCTCGGCATCAAAACACCGGTAACGATCCTGGAGCTTGACGTAGCAAAGCTCGTCGCCGATGCCAAACCGCAAAAAACATACATCCCTATCCCCAAATACCCGTCAAGCTATGAGGATCTCGCGTTCATCCTGCCGCCGCAGACCCCCGTCGGTCCCATGATTACCGCACTCAAATCGACTCATCCTTTAGTTACTGATGTATCACTTCTGGATCAGTATGAATCCACATCGACGTTTCATATCACCTATCTTTCTCCGGAAAAAAATCTGATCACCGAGGATATTCACCCCGTACGCGAGAAGCTCATCGCCCTTGCCAAACAAAAATTCGGCGCGACCCTAAAAACTACCTGATGTGCGAACGTATCTCACCCGTCGGGTGATCTAGCTTTGCACCCTTTCTTTCAATTCTTATGAATCAAACGATCGTCTTTGGTATCAGCGGCGGCATTGCGGCGTTTAAAATGCTTGACCTTATCTCAAGCGTAAAAACAAAAGGATTCAATTGCATCGTGATCATGACGCAGGCAGCCGCAAGCATGGTACCACCGAAAAAATTTGAAAAAGCATCAGGAAACAAGGTCCTCACCGGGTTGTTTGACTCCACATTTGACTACCGAAAAGTCATTCAGCGGCGAACTGTTGAGCATATAGAAATCGCGAAAGCCGCCAAGCTCATCGTCATCGCGCCGGCCACTGCAAATGTAATTGCGAAACTCGCACACGGCGCGGCTGATGATTACTTGACAACGACAGTTCTTGCAGCCACGTGCCCGGTCCTCATCTTTCCGTCCATGAATACCAACATGTGGACTCACCCGGCTACGCAAGAAAATATTGCAGCACTGCGGGCCCATGGTTCCCATGTGGTTGCTCCTGACTCCGGGCCGCTTGCCTGCGGAGACACCGGACAGGGGAGACTGCCCGCCATCAGTGCCATTGAGTCTGAAATACTTCGGTTTCTTAAACGAACAACACGTCTCAAAAATAAACGGATTCTCGTCACAGCGGGCGGGACAACTGAACCCATCGATGATGTCCGAGTGTTAACGAATCGCGCAAGCGGTAAAATGGGGGGGGCTTTAGCCGATGCGGCACTCATCCGCGGCGCAGAAGTACTTCTCGTCAGATCTTCTTCGTCAGTCACACCCCGATATGCAATTGACCAACGCATATATCAAACAGCGGACGATCTTGAAAAAATTCTTACAAAAGAAATACAAACCGCTGATATTCTGATCCATACTGCGGCAGTTTCAGACTTTACCGTCAAAAAAATCAAGGGAAAATTATCATCCAAATCTGCTCACTCACTAGCACTCAAACCCAACAAAAAAATTATTGATACGCTAAAAGATAAGAACCCCAACCTTTTTCTGGTCGCTTTCAAAGCAGAAGCCGGGTGCACGGACAGTGAACTTGTTCATACGGCAAAACAAAAACTAGCGGAGAGTCGTGCGGATATGGTGATCGCCAACCACATTGACCGGCCGGATCAGGGATTTGGCTATGACACCAATGAGGTATGTATCATTACTAAAGACAACAGCGTAACGCGCATACCACTCGCTCCAAAACGAATAATCGCAGAAAAAATTCTTGATGCCATCACGGCGTCGCTGTAGCGGTTGCGACAGGAGTCGGCGTTGCATACGCCTGATTGACGCCGATATGCACAGAGGCTTCCGCGCTGTTCCCTTTATTATCCGTCGCCTTCACTTTAATCGTTCGATACGGACCATTCGATACAGAAACCGTTTCCGAAATCTTTTTGTCGCTTTTATCCAATACTCTCGTATCGTCAACAAACACTTCCATTCTCGTAATGTCATTCAAACTTCCTGCCTCTGCCACGATCTTCACGGTATTCGTATTTACCTGCGATCCGTCGGACGGCTCTTTTATCGTCACGCCGATCTGATCCGTTCCCTGGTACACGTCTTTCGGCGGATGAAATTTTGGCTCGCCCTGACCGCCTACCCATGCATCAATCCCTTCCTGCCATCGATTTTTCCCGTCACTCGAGACCGGATCATTCTCAATAAATATCACATACTGTTTGGTGTCATACTCTAATTTTGCAATTTCTACGCTGTTTGCCAGTTTGTTGCTGTCTTTTTTGGAAATTTTTAAATTTTGATAGATGGCTGCCGGGCCGGTCGGCTCCGTGCCTTTGATAAATAGCTCCTTGCGTTTGGAGTATCCGTCTACAGCTAAGCCGCCGCCGTATGCGTCGATTTCCATTTCTATCACGGAATCCGGCCGGACAAACGGCTCATTGGATTTGTCTTTCAATGCTTCCATGATAATCCGGCGCCAGATAGGAGCCGCACCCGTCACTCCTGACGCCAAGGAAGGGTGCATAGGAGAATTATCATTATTTCCCACCCACACGCCGACCACCACGGACTGCGTGTATCCGACGGTCCAGTTATCCCGCTTATCATCCGTCGTTCCTGTCTTAACGGCTACTGTATGATTGGGAATAACGAGGTATGATCTCGTCCCAAACACTTCCTTCCGCGCATCATTATCGGAAAGAATGTGGGAAATAATATAGGCAACGTCCGCTCCCAGTACGCGGCGGGGAGAAGCTGCTTTATGCTCATATAATACTTTTCGTTTTGCATCTTCGACTTTTAATAATGAAACCGGTTCCTGCCGCAATCCGCCGGTGGCAAACACGCCAAACGCGCTCGTCAGATCCAGGAGCCGCACCTCGCCGCCGCCGAGCGTAAGAGAAAGTCCGATGCGCCTATTGTTTGCCTCTGTGGGTTCAAGCGAGGTAATGCCCATATCAAACGCAGTACGGAGGATGTCGTGTACGCCCACGAGCGCACTCACTTTTACAGCGATAGTATTGATAGAATTAGCCAAAGCATACCGCAGCTGTATCGGCCCCCGGAATTTGTCGTCATAATTTTTGGGGTTGTATTCGGGTTTTACCGGATCGCCGGATGGGTATTTTGTATCCACATCCATGAGGAGTGTGGACGCGGTGTATCCTTTTTTCAGTGCCGCCGCATAGGTGATGGGCTTGAGTGCGCTCCCCGGCTGGCGCAATCCCTGCGTTGCGACGTTAAACTTAAAGCCGCTCGCATCGGTCGCGGTGTAATCTTTAGACCCGACCATCGCCAAAATTTCTCCTGTTTTCGGGTCTATCACCACTGCTGCGCCATTGGAGACTTTAAGGGTTTTTGCGGTTTTTACCTCATCTGCCACAATCTCCTGCGCTTTCTGCTGCAGCTTCCAATCAAGCGTCGTCGTTACCCGCAGTCCGCCTCCTTCCACCATTTTGGACCCGAACTTTTCTATGAGCTGCTCCTTGACGTATGCCACAAAATGCGGCGCGCGCAAATTGCTGCGATCCTCATTAAATTTCATCGTGTCCAACTGTTTTCGTGCTTCTGTTTCTGCGATTGCGGATATATATCCGTCTTCGCGCATCCGGCGCAGCACCTGCTGGGTACGCCACACATGCGCTTTCGCGTCTGATCCAAACGGAGAATATCTGCTTGGCGCTTGAGGAAGGCCGGCAAGGAGCGCGCTCTCGGTAAGTCCAAGTTCCTTGGCCGGTTTGCCAAAATAATATTGCGATGCGGACTCCACACCTACCGCCGTACCGCCATAGGGAGCTTCGTTCAGGTACATCTGCAGAATTTCGTCTTTCTTGTACTTCCGTTCAATTTGGATTGCCAGGATTGCCTCTTTTATTTTTCTCGGAAGCGTTCGTTCTTGAGTAAGAAGGACATTCTTAACTAATTGTTGGGTAAGCGTTGAACCGCCTTGAAAATTACGGAAGACAAAGATATTCACAAATGCTCGCAGAATGCCGGAGGACGACAACCCCTGATGCCGATAAAAATCTTTGTCTTCCACCGCCACCGTGCCGTCTTTGAGGTACTGCGGGATGTCTTCCCATTTTACCGGTATGCGGTTTTCGTCTTCAAAAATGTCATAGAGGTTTTCGCCGTTACGGTCCAGGATCACCGTGGATAAACCCTCGCTTCGCTTTACTTTATCCGGACGCGGCAGGTCTTTAGCATACCAGGCAAACAGTAAACCAATGAATAATACGGATCCGGTGATGGCAAAAAAGGCGAGGGTCGCCAGCCGGGCAAGCAAAGGAAGCCGGGATCCTGGGATGCCCCGTAAACGACGCTGCTGCCTTTGAACATGTGTTTCCATCCACATAGTGTTATAATAAAGGATACCTACCCCGCCTGCTTGCAGGTGGGGTCTTTTATTTGACAGAACGTATTCACTTTGGTATAGTACTTGAGCAGTCGCAAGACTGCTTCTACTTCCCCCGGCGAAAGCCGGGGTGATTTTTTTGTATGACACCTGCAAGTTCCGTCAGAGGTATATACTGATCGGCTGACCGCGCGAGCTCTTTGGATATGTGTCCGCGGAAAGAAACCACAAAAACCATTTTGGCTTTTCGTCTCAAAAAACGCACTAAATAATCAAAATCGCTATCCCCTGAAAAAAGAACAAGGCTGTCATATTGTGTCATCTGATCCATCGCATCAACCGCGATTTCCACATCAAAATTTGCCTTGCGTATTGCGCGGGCGGTCGCGCGATCGTTGATAATCTTAAGAGGTTTGGTGACAAGTCTGTATCCTCGGCGGGAGAGCGACGAAAGAAACACGCTCTGTTTTGCTGTCTCAAATGCGGCCGTGTAAAATGCGATGTCAAGAAGTGTTGCCCTGGTAGAAAAAAAGCGTTTCAGCTTTCCATAATGGATACGCCAGCCAAGATCCTTTGCGGACTTTTCGATATTTGCCGCATCAATAAGAACAATCGTCTTTCCAAGTTTATTCCACGTAACCGTCTTCGACTTTTTCCCGTGCATGTACTCATTGTAGCCGGTCTTGCTTTTTCTGGCAATCTGTGGTATACTATAAATTCACAAGTGAATAAAAGCGTTGAAGGAGACGAAGTAGTCGTTTTAAGGTGACACGAGAGAGGAAGCGGTTGGTGTGAGACTTCCCGAACTTAAGACGATGAATTACCCTCCTGAGCTGATAGATTGAAACTCAAGTAAATCTTTCCGGGTACGCCCGTCATAGCAGAAAGTGCTTGTCATCCCGAGCCAAGTCGAGGGAAGGAGAGCACGAATGAGGCTAAGGTCAAATCAGCCATCGGCTGATTTTTTTTTGGTTTAGAAGTCTAAACCACCATTGACAACAATAACGCGGCCGCGTTAAGTTTGTCAATCAAAATCCTTAGCGAACCAAGGTGGTACCGCGTGGTTTTTCTTGAACCTCGCCCTTGTTCCTAACGAAAGTTGGGGGTAGGGGCGAGGTTTTTTGGTGGAATACTGAGATAGCAAAGCGGTCAACTGCGGCTGTCTGTAAAACAGTTGCCCTCGAGGGCTGCGGAGGTTCGAATCCTCCCCTCAGCACTGACGGAGGTAAATATATGAATGAAATTAATAAACGAGATGAAAACGATAAAACGTTAGCCCAACCGAGAAAAAGTGGCCGGGTTCCGGAGGCGTGCGAAATTTTTGATGCCCCGGAAGCCCGAACGTACATTGATGGCTGTG
>JBBTTP010000076.1:0-4854 GCA_038064215.1 Patescibacteria group bacterium
TAGACGAACTGAAAAAAGCTTATAGAGAAGGCAAAGTATCGGATATTGAGGTAAAAAATTATTTATATGAAACGCTTCTAAAATTCTTCGCTCCGGCACGGAATTCGTATCAGGAATTGGTGAAAAATCCTTTGATGGTCCTGAAGATTCTTCAGGACGGAGCGGGGAAAGCGCGGGCGGTTGCCGGGCAGACAATGAAAGAGGTACGGGAAGCGGTGGGGTTGGTAAATTTCGCAAGGCCACCCCTTGTCCTTCGACAAGCTCAGGATAAACAACAAGGGGTGGCCTTTGAAAACAAGATCACGATTGAGGAGTTTGGAAAAGTGGAAATGCTGGTGGGGAAGGTGGTCGAGGCGACCAATAAAGAGGGGAGTGAAAAACTTATACGATTTGTGGTGGACTTCGGGTTAAGAAGTAGGGGTGATAAGGGAGATCAGGGAAATACGGGAGATAATGAGGAAGAAAAAGAAATACGTATCATATTTACCGGCGTGCGGGGGTTTGGGTATACAACGGAAGATTTCCTCAATAAGCAGTTTTTCTTTATCACCAATCTAGCACCACGCAAGATGATGGATGAAGAAAGTCATGGGATGATACTTGCTGTCGATGGCGCTGATAAACCACTTTTTCTTTCTGCGGAAGGCCTGCCCGTGGGGGCGAAGATACGATAACATGCGAACTATTGACAGACTGCAGTACGTATGGTAGTATGATTGGCATATGATGAATACGAACATTATCAGCTCTACTGACGTGCAGCGAAATTTTACGCAGGTGCTCCAGAAATTGCGAAGCTCCAACGAGCCGCTCGTGGTTGTGCGTGATAGCCAGCCCGCGGCAGTGATGATGCAGTATGACGCGTATAAACGGATTTTAGAGGTTGAACGTCAACTGGCAAAGGCCAGGATGGAGCTTGTTTGGGAATCTATGCGGAAGAAGAATAAGAATGTTTCCGATGTCCAGTTGAACAAGCTCATCACGGATGCAAAGCGTTATGCCAAGCGTAGTCGTTGATACCAACATCTTGGTACGCGCTCTTCTTTCCCCCGACGGAAGCGACGCTCTTATCCTGCGATTGGCCTTTGATAGGAAGGTTACTCTCCTTTATAGCAATGGAATACTCATTGAGCTTCTCCGCGTTCTCAAATACTCACGGATGAAAAAGTTTGGCGTCGCAGAGGAAGAGATAGAAGCCTTTGTCCGTGCCATAACCACGCATGGGAAGGCAATTGTTCCTAAAGAAATCCACCTTTGTCGAGATGAAGATGATAACGAAATTCTTGGGGTATCCCTAGCTTCAGGACAAGATCGGACGTATATCATAACTGCAGACGGCGATCTTTTGGTCCTTGCCGGCAGCGTCGATGGAGTGACGATCCTCACCCCGCAGGAATTTTTGAAAAGCATGCCGCTGGGGGCGAAGATACGATAAAGATTGACATACTTCAACACATCTAGTACCATATAATCATGTTTAATACAAAAATGTACACTCCGGAACAGGTGGCAGAGATGCTGCAGCTTTCTAAAAACACCGTGTATGGACTCATCAACCGCGGGGAGATCATTGCTAAGAAGATTGGCAACGTATACCGGATCCCAGCGCGGTCCATCGCGTTTGTATTTAACGGTTTGGATGCGGATTTGTCCGATGCGCAAGCGGCGGACGAGCGGATCCTTCCCGATGTGGAACAAGCCATCAACGCCGTCCGATCGGCGTAAACGCCTATCATGCCGATCCGAATATTTGTCGATTCTGATGTCATTATTTCCTCCTTAATTTCCCGGACCGGGGCGGCATTTCTCCTCATGCATGATGCTCGAATCGATCGATTTATTTCCGATGTATCTTTTGCCGAACTTAAGAGGGTGGTCGGTGTATTACATTTGTCGCTGAAAGATTTGCAAAAGCTTGTGGAAACGCAGTGTAATGTTGTGACGATCGGGGAGAGTAAGCGTGATGTTAAGCGTATGACGGAATTTACGCGCGATATGAACGACGCGCATA
The DNA here is from genome assembly GCA_038064215.1 of Patescibacteria group bacterium. Classification (GTDB taxonomy): domain Bacteria; phylum Patescibacteriota; class Microgenomatia; order UBA10105; family UBA927; genus JACREN01. The sequence goes on from JBBTTP010000076.1 coordinate 2,012, forward strand.
TCGTATTGGGTGCGAGTAAAGCGAAGGTAAAATTTCTCGTGACATACAATTTGAAGCATTACCGGATAGAAAAAATACGGGAGGATTTGAGGATTATCGTGCTGCCCCCGGCATTCCTCCTGCAGTATCTGCGGAGCGTGAATTAATCTATCGCGCTGGTGCAATACGGTCTTCTTCGTGCTATACTTTACCTCTAATGGCAGAAAAAGCACCTCTCAAGAAGAACGGCCAGTCCCGTCCGAACGGGAGCAACGGGAAGCCGCATGGCGTGCGCAAGATGTTTGAACTGCACTTCAACTTTAACCTGAAAAATCTTTTTGTCGGGTTGTTCATTGCGTTTCTTTTGGTGTCTATGGTGGGAAGTCTCGGCGGCACCGACCGGACCTTGCCGGAAAAGCCGCTTTCCACCGTGATTGCTGACGTGAAAGAGGGAACGGTTGAGAAAATTGAAGTCGACGAAGGCAGGCTGGTGGTCCAGTACAAAGGCGGCGAGCGGGTGACATCACGCAAAGAATCACAGGAATCACTGTTCAAGTTGCTGGAATCTAGCGGCGTGGACCCCAAAAAGACGGAGATAAAAGTGAAAGACGTGACCAGCGGCCAGATCTGGCTGAATCTCCTTTCCAACGTCCTGCCGGTCGTTCTGACCGTGATATTTTTCCTGTTTTTGTACCGCCAGGCCCGGGGGGCGCAGGACAATATATTTTCTTTTGGCCAAAGCAAAGCCCGGATATTTGCTAAAGACCTGCCTAAGGTGACATTTGCCGATGTGGCTGGTGTGGATGAGGCAAAGAAAGAGCTTGAGGAAGTGGTGGATTTCTTGAAAAACCCCAATAAGTATAAGGCGTTGGGAGCGAGAACCCCGAAGGGAGTCATTTTGGTGGGCCCGAGCGGTACCGGCAAGACCATGCTCGCCAAAGCCATGGCAGGAGAAGCAAAGACCGCCTTCTACAGTATCGCCGGAAGCGAGTTTATGGAAATGCTGGTCGGCATCGGCGCGGCACGTGTGCGGGACCTCTTCGCCCAAGCTAAGAAAAATGCACCGTCTATCATCTTTATCGATGAAATAGACGCAATTGGAAGGATGCGATCCGTAGGGGTTATGGGCGGGCATGACGAGCGGGAACAGACGCTTAATCAAATACTTGTAGAAATGGATGGGTTTGAACCTAATACCACGGTACTGATCGTGGCTGCAACCAACCGCGGAGATCTCCTTGATCCGGCGCTTCTGCGGCCCGGGCGTTTTGACAGGCGGGTGGTCCTTGATTTGCCGGATATGGCCGGCAGGAAAGACATTCTCGCAATTCACGCCAAGGGTAAGCCGTTTACGGTGCCCATGGACTGGGATAAAGTTGCCAAGCGAACGGTGGGATTTTCGGGGGCGGATCTGGAGAACATGCTCAATGAAGCGGCGATCTTTGCCGCACGGCACAATAAGACCGTGATCGATTATGCTGATATTGAAGAGGCGGCAACGAAGGTCAAGCTCGGGCCCGAGAAGAAGCGGCTCCAAAGCGACCTCGACCGCAAGATGACGGCGTATCACGAAGCAGGACATGCGGTGGTTTCGTACTTTAGCCCCAACTTGGACATCGTTCACCGGATCAGCATCGTCTCGCGCGGTATGGCGCTTGGCTATACCATGGCCCCACCGGAGACGGATCGGCTCCACGAAACAAAATCCCGCCTCATTGAAGAAATTGCTATGACGATGGGAGGACGGGCTGCCGAGCAGCTTATTTTTCATTAAATGACGAGCGGGGCAGCCAATGATATCGACCAGGCCACGAGAATAGCCAAGTACATGGTAATGGAGTTTGGCATGAGCGAGCTTGGCCCCATCAATTTCGGTCCGCACCTGGACGTAACGGAGTGGGGGAAACAGTATATGGAACAAAATACGATTTCCCAGGATATGCAGGGGAAAATTGATCACGAGGTCAAAAAACTTATTGATGAAGGGTATAGGAAAGCTGCGGAAATTCTCAAGAAGAATAAAAAGAAGCTTGACGAGATCGCCGCTGAACTCGTGAAAAAAGAAACGCTCGAAAGTGAGGAGTTTGAACAGCTTATGGGTGGATCAAAAAAGAGACCAATTTAATGTATGGGAGTAGAGTGTCCATATCTCGCATTGTGTTCTCGGGAAACTACGATAACGCCTGATAAGCGTACTGCTGCGACTAAGGTGCTTACGCAAGCTATTGGGGGAGAAGGTATTATATCGAGAAAGTGTGAATGGAGTGGCACGTCTTGGGAACCTACGGGTAACAACAATTCTTATGTTATCCCTTGGGACGATATATACCCTTGTCCCAGTGTGTGTGAAGGAATTCCAATTCGTGAAGGAAGAATATATTTTAAGGGCATGCACCCAGCAGAAGGACAAATTGGAGGCATGCTTACTGAAGATGGCGCAGACTTACTTAATCTTGCTGTAGATGAAAGAAATCACTGCGTGAGATTTATGCATTTTGCTAGTGCTAGTAATAGAGTTGAAATAGAATTTTCAGAAGCATGAATCGTCTCGTCCTCATAGATGGAAATGCGATTTTGCACCGGGCATTTCATGCGCTGCCGCCCTTGACTGCCCCGGACGGGTCTGTCGTCAACGCCGTTTACGGGTTTGTCTCGATTCTTATAAAAATTTTTAATGACCTTCGGCCCACCCACATGGCCGTTGCCTTTGACCGGCCGGAAAAGACATTCCGTAAAGAATTATTTAAGGACTATCAGGCGAAGCGGCCGGAGATGGATAGCGATCTCGTCACGCAAATACCCAAAGTACAGGATGTCGTCCGGGCGTTTGGGATACCGATGTATGACAAAGCCGGATTTGAAGC
>JBBTTP010000077.1:0-2986 GCA_038064215.1 Patescibacteria group bacterium
TTCTGAAGCCAAGGACTCTTTGAAGACCAAATTGGCCCCGGACTTCGCCAAAGCGCTCCCAAAGGGCGCTTTTTGCTTTGTAGCCAGTCCCCAAGCCGCTTGATGGGCCACAGAATGGCGCCCAACTGATTTAAACGAAATGGTCATTTCCGGATAATAGCGGTAGAGAAACTTACTGATAAATTTCTCATAATTCGTATACTCTTTATCAATAACCAGTTTCCCAACCTTCAAACCCAAATCCCAAATGGCGTAAACGATAAGAACAGAGAGCATTTCCGGACCAAATAACTTCGGTTTGTTCGCGTAGAATCTTTGCTTTAAATTTTTCTTGATTCGCTTGGAAATTTTGACGGTAATCGTTTGGCCCGTTTCCTTGCTGGCAAGAGCAATTACCGAATCGACCGCCATATCCTCTAAACGGTTACTCTGGTCAACTTCAAAAGTGGCATAAAGATCTTTCAAAAGAAAAAGCGGGCGTTTTTCCAAAGCAAAATAGGGATGCTTACCGGTAGTCCGAATTTGTTTGCCGGTGCTGGTGATGAGTTTATAGGTCTCTTTATGACCCATATTCATCACCTGCCTTACCTTTGAAGCGGTAAAGTTGCCATCCGGCTCCATGCTCATGACTTCATCGCCGGGCTCGATATCGGTAATCGGTATGTCTTCCCATTCATCTTCCCACGTACCATCCGGCCGGCGGCGTCTCCTTCGTCGTTTGATTTTTGTATCCCCGGTGACACAGGCCCCTTCCACATGGAGCCGGGAGATGGGGGAGGTCGTCCCGATGCCGACGAGGCCGGAGCTGTCTATTCTGACCCGTTCCGACCCTCCTGTGGAAAAGTTCAGCGCATCCGCTCCCGATGACCACAGGCCGGTGTTGGTGTCGGCGGTGAAACTGAGCGAAGGCGTCCCCACCGCCCCGGCCGGAAGGAGCGCGAAGCCGGAAGTATTGACGCCAAACAAATCGGCATTGCCCACGGTCAGAAGATACGCCGGAGAGGCGTCTCCGATGCCGAGGTAGCCGGTGGTGTCCACAAATGCCTTGGTTACTCCGGCTATCTGAAGTCCAACCGTCGAGCCGCTCACATCAATCGGAGCGTAGCCTGAGGTCGTAAAGTTATAACTTTGCAGGACGCTGTCGCCGGAAACGAGCAAGCGGGCCACTTGTCCGGCACTTGCCGCAGGATTGACGTTGCCGGTGGCCCACACCGCCTGGGTTTGCGCGCCGCCCGCTACATCCAGTTTTTGGGTTGGGGCAGTGGTCCCCACCCCGACCTGGCCGGTGGCATCCACGAAGAGTCCGGTGGTGCCTTTTGGCGAAAGCTGGATCGGGCCGGTCGCGGCAGAGCCCAGGGTTAACGGCTGCATGTTGGTGGTGGCCAGTGTTCCGTTGCCGGTTAATGAGGTGGCGACATTGGCTGTGGAACCGGAGATGGAAGCCGTGGGGGTGCCGGAGGCCACATTGAGGAACGCAAATTTTGCAGAGCTCGTTGCACTGCTGCCGATAAGGACATCCAGGGTATCGTTCAGCGGGGAAAGGGCGCCGCTGATGATGCGCCACAAACTTCCGCCGCTGCCGGATCCGATGGCAGTCCAGGCAGAGCCGTTGTAAAAGTACAGCTGTGTTTGATCGCTTCGATAAATAATGGCGCCATTGCCGATCTGGGTGGGGTTGACGGTGTACGTGCCGGGCTTGACCTGACCTTCCACGGAGAGATTGGCGACGGATGCGCTGGAATTGGATACCGTGAGCGTGGTGTCTGCGCCGGCGTTGTACACATCGAGCGTTGACGACCCGCCGGAGAGCTGGACCGTGGTGTTTGTCAGTACCAGATTGCCCCCTGCGGTGAGGGTGAGATTGTTGCTTCCGGCAGTGGAGATGGTGCTGGCCTGGTTAAAGGTGAGGTTGCCGGCGTTGGTTAATTTTAATCGGGTCGTGCCGGAGGCAGAAGCAGTGAAAATATCCTGATCTCCCGTCTCGTTCAGCGTGAAGAGGGCTTTGCCGGTGGTATTGTGGGCCACGATGCCGTTGCCAACGAAGTTGTGGGTGTTGGCAATTTGCAAATCGTACGTGTGCTCGCGGCCGACTATTTCTATTGAGGCTATTTTTTCCCAACCGTCAAGTGTTGCTAAATGATCGCCGGGATTCAGATATTTCACCTTGGTCCATCTTGCATTGTGAATTTCAGCTTGCGATAATGGGGTAGGTGTGGGCCTGGGCAAGTGCCGCACCGGATCTGTCAAATCTGGCTGCACGGGTGCAATTCCCGTCGGGTCCACACCCCTATTGACAAGAGGAGTATTTAACGGTATACTAGCAGTTGACAGATCCGGTGCAAAGGCATTTTGCCCGAAACCAGTCAAAGAATCCGCTGAAAGGCGGGTTTTTTGTTGGCGTAGAATAAGGTACGGGTGGTTGGCGGTGGTTTCGATGGTTTTGCCACTCTCCGTAACCAGTGCATAGACCGTTTGCCAGCCTTTGTCCATGACGTCTTCGACGTGTTGCCAGATGAATTGGCCGGTGCGTTCGTCCAGGGTCAGGACTTCGTCACCAACCTCAATGTCCTCCACCGGGATGTCTTCCCAGCTTCGCAAGACCTCCCCTTGCGAAGCTAAATCCGGTTCCGGGCCTTTTCCTCCGCTCATTTTTGCTTTTTGCTTTCTGCTCTTTGCTCTTTTGCGTCTGCGTATCTTTGTCCCGATCGCCACACATTGGCCTTCGACATGGAGTTTGGAGATGGGGGAGGTCGTCCCGATGCCGACCTGCCCTGCCGTAGTGACAACGAAGGCGGGCGTTGCCGATCCAGCCGCCAGGCTGATATTTCCAGTGGCAGCGCCTCCGAGGGTGAAAGGCGCCATATTGGTTGTGGCCAGATTGCCATTTCCGGTAATGTAGGTAGTGACATTGGTCGTGGTGCCTGATATTGACGCCGTCGGGGTGCCGGAGGCCACGTTGAGGAAGGCAAATTTCGCACTGGTTGTG
>JBBTTP010000078.1:0-4101 GCA_038064215.1 Patescibacteria group bacterium
GCGCGACAGCCCACAATCTCGTCCAAAATTTTTCCAAACCGTGTGACAGCCACTTTCAAAATAAAGAAGGAAAACAGGATTTTGTGTGGCAGACGTCGTGGGGACTGTCCACGAGAAGCCTGGGCGGGTTATTTCTGACGCACGGGGATGACAGCGGGTTGCTGTTCCCGCCCAAAATTGCGCCCATCCAGGTCGTTGTTGTCCCAATCCATAAAAAAGGCGATGATGGGAAAGCGTTGGCATTGTACTGTGAAGATGTATGTGAGGCACTTGGCCGCGGCAGCGTAAAAGTGAAGCTTGATGACCGTGAGGAGCCCAGTGTGGGCCGAAGATTTAACGAGTGGGAGATCAAAGGCGTGCCGGTGCGGCTGGAAGTGGGCAGCAAGGAGCTCGCTGACCGTTCTGTCACGATTGCCCGCCGGGATACCGGGGAGAAGATGACCGTAGACCGGGAAGAGGTGCTGGACAACATTGAGCGCTTGCTGAGTGAGATGCAAAAGGCATTGTTTGCGAAGGCAAAAGCATTTTTGGATGAAAATACGCGCGAGGCATCGTCGTTTGATGAATTTAAGACGATCATGAATTCAACCCGCGGATTCATCCGTGCGTTTTGGTGTGAAGATGCGGAGTGTGAAACCAAAATTAAAGAAGAAACCAAAGCCTCGACACGTTGTCTACCACTGGATGACAAAGAAGAAAAAGGCGTCTGTGTTCATTGCGGTAAACTCGCCATTCACCGTTGGCTTTTTGCACAAGCGTACTAAATTTACATCCGTAGCCTCAAGGGCGGGCCTTGAGCGTGAGTTAGAAAGATCCGCTGCTTATTTCTCGCAGCCTCTCCGTGTTCGCAATACCGAGGTAGTCTGTTACGAACGATCGATACGTGGTTTTTCCTTGAAGCGGTGATTTGGAGAAGTAATCCAGGATTATTTTTGGATCACATAATCGATCGGATCGGGAATTTACGTATTCCCCGTAAGACGACCATGGATATGTTTCGAGTTGTGAGCTCAAGGCCCGCCCTTGAGCACGGAGAATTTCTATTGGATTTATGTGGATGTATCTCGATACGTGGAGAAGGTACTCGTCAGTCTCAATAAGCTTAGCCTTGAATCTTCCTTGAAATACTGCTCCGACGCGTTCATACTTTTTATTAAAGTACATGGTAAAAGCAGTGTGGAGTCGATGCATGAATCGATCAATAGGTTCCTCGCCTTTCTGGTAAAGGAGAAGGTGGACATGATTTGGCATGAGGCAATATGCCAGGAGCGTGACATTGTGCTTGCCAAGGTATTCTTTGAGTCGTTTCAGGTAGCGCGCATAGTCTTTATGATTAAGGAAAATTGCTTGTTTATTATGGCCTCGATTATAAACGTGGTAATAGGAATTTGGCTGAAACGGGATAATTCTTTGGTTCATAATTTTAGATTAGCATTGTAGAGTAGTGAATTCAAGGCCCGCCCTTGAGCGTGAAACAAGGGGTTGTTTTGTTAGGGTAAAAGGAGCTATACTACACGAGTGAAAACGATCGTCACCCACATCGGTCCTGATCTGGACGCTATAACCAGCATTTGGTTTGTTAAGACGTTCTTTTCCGGTTGGGAAGAAGCGTCGCTTGCGTTCGTTCCAGCAGGGAAAACTCTTGGGGGAAAACCGCCGGATGACGACCCGGAATTGTTGCACGTTGATACGGGGTTTGGTGCATTTGATCACCATCAGAGCGATGCAGATACGTGTGCGGCAGCTCTGGTGTATGAGGTGATAAAAAAGGAGCGAGGTGCCGATGGTGCACTGGAACGGCTCGTTGCAGTCGTCAACGACGTGGATCATTTCCGTGAAGTGTTTTACCCTAATCCGGTCGCTGATTTTTGGGAATTCGGGCTGGTCGCTCAGATTGATGGCTGGCGGCTTCTCTTTAGCGAAAATCCGATCAAAATCGTTGAGCTGGGCATGCAGGCGCTGGACGGCATTTACAAAGTAATGCAAAATAAAATCTGGGCGGAAAAAGAGATCAAAGAGAATAGTATTCCATTTGATACGAAGTGGGGCAAGGGGATTGGGGTGGCGACCGTGAACGACGAGGTGGTACATCTGGCACAGAAAATGGGGTATGTCGTGGCGGTACGCAAGGACCCGAAAAAAGGATATATTCGGATTAAAACGTTGCCGAAACCAGAGATTGATCTGACAGGCGTGTTTGAAACATTAAAAGCAGACGAACCGGATGCGACCTGGTTTTTGCACGCGAGCCGTCACATGGTGTTAAACGGCAGCAGCAAAAATCCGGATATGAAGCCGACGAAAAAAAGTTTAGAAGAAATTATTGAAGTAATAAAAAAAGTATGAGCGATTGCATTTTTTGCAATGTCATTTCCGGCACAATGCCGTCAAAACCCGTCTATCAGGACGAAGAAGTTCTTGTGATTCCCGATATTAACCCGCAGGCGCCGGTGCACCTGTTGGTCATACCCAAAAAGCACGTCGGTGAATTTGTCGAAGCGGAAGACGGACTATTAGCCAAGATGACGGCGACGGTGAAAAAGATCATTGCGGATCAGCATATCATTAACTATCGCATTGTGAGCAATGGTAAAGGAGCTGCGGTTATCGACCATTTACATATCCATATTTTGGGAAACGTCGATAAGAATAGAACGTTGTAAGGGGGTGTTTAATTTTTTATGGTATTTGTCAAAGCACAACCGGGAGATACATCAGATTCGCTTATCCGAAAATTTACGCGGAAAGTGTTGTCTGAAGGCATTTTGCAGGATTTGAAAAAGCGGGAATTTTATCAGAAGCCGGCAGAAGTGCGCAAAGAGAAAAGCCGTGAACTTGCGCGCAGACTCCGACATCCAAACAGGAGATCGCAATAACACGTAACACCATATGGTGCCTCAGGACTTACAGGCAGATCTTATAACATCCCTGAAAGCCGGGAAATTAACGCGTGTGGAAACGCTGCGGTTTCTCATTGCCGCGGTACGAAATAGCGCTATTGCCAAATACGGGAGTGATGCCGAAAAAAAGTTAACGGAAGCGGATATCATGGATGTCGTGAAAAAACAGGTAAAGACGCACCGCGAATCCATTGACGCCTTTACCCGCGCCGGACGATTGGAGCTTGCGCAAAAAGAAAGTGCCCAACTCGAAGTCCTTTTGGGATTTTTGCCAAAGGAAATGTCCAATGAGGAACTCAAGACGATTCTTGCGCCGGTGGTTGCGGCTGGAGAAAAGAATTTTGGACTTCTCATGAAATCTGCGATGGCAGCGGTTAAAGGCCAGGCGGATGGGGGACGAGTGGCGGCACTTTTGAAACAGATAGTATGATTACCGTTTTATTTCAAACAGAATCCCATTTTCCGTGCAACAGAAAGAAGATCAAAGACGCGGTTGCTGCCGTTTTAGGCGGGAAAGTGAAGCGGTCAGTGGAAGTGAGTGTTTCTATCGTCGGCGACCGGAGGATGCATCAGCTTAATAAACAATATCGCAATATCGATGATACGACGGACGTCCTTTCTTTTGGGCTCAACGAATCTGCAGAAAAAAGCGAACCGTTTGTGGAAGCACCGGACAACATATTGCGCTTAGGTGATATTGTGGTATCGTATCCTCAGGCAATCGCGGAAGCGGCGGAGGAAAACAAAATGGTGGATGACAAAATTATCGAATTAGTATTGCACGGGCTGAATCATTTATTGGGGATACACCACCCAGAATAAATTATGTCTTTCTACAGAACCTATCGTCCCCAGGTGATTGATGAGATTGATAATCTGCGGGTACGGGATCAGCTCCTGTCGTTTTTGACGAAAGACAAAAGACAACTTCCCCATGCATTTCTTTTTAGCGGTCCCAGGGGCGGCGGAAAAACGACTGCGGCGCGGGTGATTGCAAAACTTTTTAACTGCACCAAGCCCACGAAATCAGGACCGTGCGGGAAGTGTGAGCAATGCGTGTCTATTGCCGAAGGAAAAAATTTGGATGTTTTGGAAATCGATGCGGCCAGTAACCGCGGCATCGATGAAATACGGCAGCTGCGCGATGCCATCAATTTATCACCAGCGGCCGCTCCGTACAAAATTTATATCATCGATGAAG
>JBBTTP010000078.1:4111-12423 GCA_038064215.1 Patescibacteria group bacterium
ATCGACGGCGCCTCCAACCGGGGCATTGACGAGATCCGCAGCCTCCGCGAGACCGTCGGCTTCGCGCCGGCCCACGGGGCGTTCCGCATCTACATCATCGATGAAGTGCACATGCTCACCACCGAAGCGTTTAACGCACTTCTCAAGACGCTTGAAGAACCACCGGCCCATGCCGCGTTTGTGTTGGCAACGACGGATCCTGCGAAAGTGCCGGTCACGATAGTATCCCGCTGTATTCAATTGCATTTTAGCAAGGCCACAACAGAAGAATTACTTCATGCGCTCAAGAGAATTGTGAAGAGTGAAAAACTACTCATTGATGACGCAGCGTTACTGCTTATTGCCCAAAACGTTGATGGGTCATTCCGTGACGGGGTAAAAATGCTTGAACAGGTGAGTTTCCATAAGGGGAATATTACGGCAGACATCGTGCGATCCATGGGGTCGATGAGCGGGGAGAAATCAAGAGAAATATTCATTCAACATTTGTCTGCCCGCGACACCAAGCAGTCGTTGAATGATATTGCAACACTGGTACAAGAGGGGAAAGATATAAAAACATTTCTTGTTGATTGTCTTCGGCATTTGCAGCACGTACTGGTGGCAGGTGTCATCGATAAACCATCGGATGCATGGAGTACGGAAGATTTGAAGGATGTCATCCGTCGACTGACCGCGGCGTATAGCGAAATGCGGACATCACCGATTGCGTCATTGCCTTTAGAGCTTGCGGTAGTGGAATTTGCAGAAGTTGTCATTCCCGCGAACCCTTCGAAGCTCAGGGCAGGTGCGGGAATCCAGACTTCAAAAAACGTGGATCCTCGGGTCAAGCCCGAGGATGACAAAAAAAGAGGTGCCGAGGATGACAATAAGATGCTTGGCCTTTTGACGCTTGAGAAACTTACCGACTGCTGGCCGGATTTTATCGAGTCCATGAAGCCGTACAATCATTCCGTCGCCGGCGTACTGCGCAGTGCTAGACCCAAAGCAGTAGAAGGTGGTATAGTAACGATTGAGGCGTTTTACAAATTTCACCAGGAGAAACTCGGGGAGACCAAAACGCGTGAGGCGTTAGCGCAGGTTTTGAAAAAATTATTTGGTGAGAACGTGAAAGTAGACGTGATATTGGGGAAAAAGTAAGGAGGCCATATGATGAATCCATTTAAAATGTTGGGGGATATGAATGCGATGAGAAAGCAAGCCGCTGCTATCCAACAGGCTTTGGAAGCAGAGGAGTTTGAGATATTTGATGGCAATGTGCGCATTCTTATCAGTGGCAATCAAAATGTGAAAGTCGTTGAAATCGACGGCGTACCCAATGAAAATATTAAGCGGGCTCTCAACGATGCAATCAAAAAATCCCAGCAGGCAGCGGCAGGAAAATTGGCAGAGTTATCTAAGGGAATGAATCTTCAATAATGCAAGTCATTGTCACCGGCACGCTCGGGTTTGATTACATCATGGATTTTCCCGGTCGGTTTGTCGACCGGATCATGCCGGAAAAAATCCATAAGATATCATTAGGTTTCCTTGTCGATAAACTCACTAAACAGTTTGGTGGCACGGGAGCAAATATCTCGTATACCTTGAAACTTCTCGGATTAGAACCTCTGCTCCTTGCATGTGCGGGCAACGACTATGCGCCATATAAAAAACATTTCAAAAATCACGGCATCGCAACACGAGGAATATCAATACACCCCGACGAATCAACAAGCATTTACTTTGTGACGACAGATCAGGATGACAATCAAATCGGCTCGTTTTACGTCGGCGCCATGAAGTATGCAAAGGACTTGGCTTTGCAAGAGGTGGTCTTGCGAGGCAAGACCACCTCTTGTGAAAATTTTGTCGTCATTGCCCCCAATGACCCCACCGCCATGAAAAAATACGTCAAAGAATGCCGATTGCTTAACCTCCCATACCTCTACGATCCCGCCTTTCAAATCGCTACATTCTCTTCTGACGAGCTCAAAGAAGGAATCGGGGGAGCCGCCCTCCTCATCGGCAACGACTATGAAGTCGCCCTTATCGAGGAGCGACTCGACGTCTCTCATGAAGAACTTCTCGCTATGACCCCCGTTCTCATCACCACGTTGGGCGCCAAAGGCTCCATCATCGAAACGCGCAATGAATCCATCCACGTCAAACCCGCCAAACCCAAAAATACGAGCGATCCCACCGGCGCCGGAGACGCGTACCGCGCCGGCTTCCTCGCCTGCTATCTAAAATTTAGCTTCGCAAGGCCTGGCCTTGCGAAGCTAACTGGAAACGACCTCCTCGTCTGCGGCCAAATGGGCTCGGTCGCTGCCGCCTACACTGTTGAAACATATGGCACCCAAACCCATACGTTTACGAAAAAAGAGTTTTGCAATAGATACGAGACAAACTTTGGAACACCTATTACGTTATGAAACCCGGACAAATCATCAAAACTTTCACCAGTAAAAAAGGCAATAAGGTAGTCATCCGAATCCCCAAATGGGAAGACTTGGATGATCTCGTCAACTTTGCCAATAATCTCGTTAGAGAAGATACATTCATCATGCTCAATAAGGAAATAACGAAAGAGGAAGAATCAAAGTGGCTTTCGGAAACAATAACCCAGATTGAAGAGAGGAAAAAGATTCAACTTGCGGCAGTGGTGAACGGTAAATTCGCCGCTAACTGTGAGATACGGGTACGGGACAAAAAACAGACGCATGTAGGCGAAATAGGTATATCCGTGGCGTTACCATATCGTCAAGAAGGAATCGGCTACCAACTCTTATCTACACTCATAGAGGAAGGAAAAAAAGCCGGCCTCAAGCTCCTCATCCTCCACTGCTTTGAGAATAACGACCTGGCGCTTCACCTGTACGAAAAATTAGGTTTCAAGCGCGCTGGCCTCGTCCCGGGCGTATATGCATATAAAGGAACCTTTGTCGGCGAAGTTACGCTATACTTACCGCTATGATCCCGACGCCGCATGATGTCAAAGATCTCTCTCTTGCTCCGTCTGGAAAATTGAATGGGCGGGAAATTCCATGCCGGTCCTCAATCTCATCGGTGCGCGATTCGCCAAAGAAAAGCCGCCGAAGGACACCCGGCGGAAGTGATGGATATGAGTTTTGCCAACCAGGCACTGGCCGCGGAATTTTTTGTGAAAAACAGAGGAACATTGAACGTGAAAGTTTATACCATTTCTCCAAAAATGGATAAAGAAATCGCCCGGCTCAAACTCGCGGCGATGGGAGTGACCATTGACCGGCTGACCGGCGAACAAAAAAAATACCTGTCCAGTTGGCAGGAAGGAACCTAAAAACCTATGCCAGGCGGCAAAGAAACGAAGAACCAGGTACCGGTTTGGCTAGAAAACGCGGTGGAGAGTTGGAACCGCTACCGCGCCAAACAAAGGTTTTTGGCCGACCCCAATGATGTAGATGCCGGTTTTGCCTTTCTCAAAACTACTCTCTGGTCCGATCGGTATATGCCTCAAGAGCTGCCGGTTTGGAAGTTGTGGGTTGACGGTTTTATTGTTAACTATAAACTTCAGAATGAAGAGACCCGACAGAAAATCCGGGAGCGCATTAAACAGGAATTACCGGCTCGAAATCATGCCCTTCTGGTGGAAATGCTCTGGGAGTTTAGTGAGGGCACCGACCGTAACCGCTGGTTACATACCTTGCTACAAGAATTATGGCACTATAACAGTCAAGATGAGGACAGGCGCAAGGAGTTTTTGTTTTCTGTAGTTCATTTAGAAGGTATCCCCAAAGAGGTCAGAGAGCCGATACGCATGGAAAATTCGGTGATGGAAAATTCGGTGATTGCAATGCAGGAGAGAGCCTTAGTATAATCGTTTTATGTCCGATCGGATGCTGATTCAGCTCATCGCAGACTACGGCATAGGCGACCCTTCCTTTGGAGAAGTGATCCAAAAGCTTACGCTTCTGGACCCGTTTCTCAACATTAACAAAACCAGCGTCCCGGCATTTAGTACGCTTGCGACCGGCTTCTGGACTGCGCAATTTGCATTCGTCAATCCGACTCCGGGGATGATGATCTATACTAACACCGCTCCGCGAAAAGATGATAAAAACGGCCGTCATGCTAATGAAGGGGAGCGGCTGAAATACGCCCTTTTGGATAACGGCGTGCGCGTGGTGGGGGTAAACGCAGGATTTTGTTTTTCTTTTGTCAAGCAGCGGATCAAAGAATTCTATAGAGTGAATGTAGAAAATAAAGGATCGCAGTTTCGGTCCCGCGATTTTTACCCGGAGGCAGTGGTGGGAATCGGCAAAGGACAGCAGGGCTTTTTGGGAGAAAAAATGGACGTATCGATCATTCCGGATGTTCCGAAACATCGTGTTGCCTGGATCGATGGGTACGGCAATATGAAAACAACGTTACGATTTTCCGATTACTCTTCTTTTCATCCGGGGCAGCTATTACGGGTTACCATAGCCGGGATGAAGCGCGTTGCGTATTTTACCGACGGCACATTCAGCGTGCGGGAAGAAGAATTGGCCTTTGCACCCGGATCTTCCGGTGGGGACGACCGCTTTATGGAATTGTTTTTACGGGGACTGTCTGCCTGGAAAGAATTCGGAAAGCCGGATATCGAGAGTGCGTTTCAGGTAGAAAAGGCAGAGTGACATTAAATAATGAATATCAATATATCAACTCGTCTTACCCAGGTTCCTGCCTCACCCATCCGCAAACTTGTCCCATTGGCAACTGCCGCCAAAAAACAGGGCGTGAAAGTCTATCACATGAACATCGGCGATCCGGATATCGAGACGCCGGCGGCGATGATGAACGTGTTGGAAAATTGGAAGATTAATCCTATCGGCTACAGCCAGTCGCAGGGTGAGCCGGCGTTTCTCGAATCGCTGAAATGGTATTATCACAAACTGGGATATTCGTTCATTGATATTCCCAATATTCAGGTCACGAGCGGCGGGTCAGAAGGGATATCCATGGCGTTATTTGCCACCTGCGCACCGGGTGATGAGGTCATTGTCTTTGAACCGTTTTATGCAAATTACAATACCTATGCCATCGTCAACGGCGTGAAACTGGTGCCGATCCAGACATCAATCACCGACGGTTTTCATCTGCCGCCGAAATCGGCAATAGAAAAAAAGATCACGAAGCGGACGCGAGCAATCCTTTTTTGCAATCCGAGCAATCCTACTGGTACGGTGTATACCAAAGAAGAGGTGGAGATGCTTGTGGCGATTGCGAAGAGATATACATTATTTTTATTGTCCGATGAAGTGTACCGTGAGTATGCGTACGACGGGAAAAAACAGGTGTCGCTTTTTTCCTATATGAACAAAATTCCCAACCAGGCGATTGTATTGGACAGCATGTCCAAGCGGTACAATCTCTGCGGGGTGCGGCTTGGTGTGATTATTTCGTTGAATGCGGAACTCTTGGCCGGGGTTCTCCGTATCGGGCAGGGGAGATTAAGCAGCGGAATTCTCGATCAACACATTGCTGCAAAACTGACGGAAGTGCCGGATAGCTGGATGAAAAAAGTGCACGATGAATTTGAGAAGCGGCGGGACGTCCTGTACGAAGGGCTGCGAAAAATTCCCGGTGTCGTGATACCCAAGCCTGAAGGCGCGTTTTATACCATCGTGGGTTTGCCGGTCGATGACAGTGAGAGATTTTGCGCGTGGCTGCTGACGGACTTTCGTGACCGGAACGAGACGGTCATGGTGGCCCCGGCGGCCGGTTTTTATTCCACACCGGGCAAAGGAAAAAATGAAGTCCGCATCGCCTACGTCATCAACCGGCGCGATTTATCCCGGTGCATTGAACTTCTCGGCCGCGCCCTCGCCGTGTATAATCAGTTGTAATGCAACGCTACACAAAGCTTGTCCTTTTCGACATTGACGGCACCCTTATCTACCATGCCGGGACGGGGATGGGCGGGATTGCCCGGTTTGCTCACGCGATGCAGGCGGCGTACGGCATTTCCCTTGATCTGGATTTCGCAAAATATAACGGCATGATTGACCGGCAGATGGCGTGGGATATTGCAAAACAACACGGAGTGACGCGGGAGAAGTTTTTGGAAAAGTTTCCTGCGTACGCGGAAGCGATGCTTGCATTTTTGCAGGAAGGCGCAAAACTTGAATCGCTCTACCAACCTATCAATGATGCGGTGTCTCTCGTTCATCTTTTAAAAAAGCGGAGCGATATCGCGCTGGGCATTATCACCGGCAACGTGAAGCGTATTGCAGATTGGAAACTGGATCACGCGGGACTGGCCGGAATTATTTCCTTTGGTGTTTACGGAGATGAAGCAGATGACCGCAATGCACTCGCGCATGTAGTCTTTGAAAAGGCACAAGAAGCATTCCACCAAATATTTTCTCCTCATACCATTGTGGTGATCGGCGATACGGTGCACGACGTCCGGGCGGGGAAAGCGATCGGTGCCATGACGATTGCCGTTACAACCGGATATCACGGTGACCGCGGACCGCTTCTCGTCGAAAAACCGGATCTTTTGGCTGATTCGCTTATGGAAAAACCAGTGCGTGACATTTTTGGCGTGTGATTTATAATAGATAACAATGAAGGATTTTCTTTTATTTTCCGGCTCCAGCAACCGGCCGCTTGCCGAAGCGGTAGCCAAAAAGCTTGGTATTACACTCGGCAACGTCGAGCTCACGCGTTTTGCCGACGGTGAAATCCGTCCTTGGATACAGGATGATGTGCGGGATAAAGTGGTTATGGTTCTACAATCTTTGTCCTACCCCATGGATGAACACATTATGGAGATGGTTCTTTTGGGCGATGCAATCCGAAGGAGTGCGCCCAAGCGGCTCGTAGCCGTGATGCCCTACATGGGCTATGCGCGGCAGGATAAACAACATCGTGTGGGCGAGCCGGTGTCTGCGCGGGTGATTGCGAAATTTTTGGAAGTCAGTAAATACAAAGAAGTGATCGCAGTCGATCTGCACAATGATGCGATTGTGGGATTTTTTCAAATTCCCGTGACCCATTTGTCAGCACTCGACGTGTTGGCAGAAGAAGTGAAAAAGCTGGGGTTATCCAATGGCGTCGTCATATCTCCCGATGTAGGGGGAGTCAAGCGGGCGCGGAATTTTGCATATCTTTTGGACCTCCCGATGGTGGTCATGGAAAAAAAGCGCTTCTTGGACCGGCACGATACCAGCGAAGCGTTTCAGATTATCGGTGATGTATCCGGCAAAACTGCCATCATCATTGATGATGTGATTTCTACCGGCGGGACCATTGCTCACAGTGCGAAGTCTTTAAAAGAAGCGGGCGTTACTAAAGTCATCGCGTGTGCCACGCATGCGGTCTTAGCGGGCAATGCAAAGGAGACGCTTTCGGCGGTTGCGATTGATCAGATATTTCTGACGGATACCATCGCGACTACTCCGGAAAAAATGATGGAAAAAATTCATACCGTGTCGATCGCTCCGCTTCTTGCCGATGCAATCGCGAGACTAGTAGGGTAAAATAGGCGTCATGAATATACTCCCAAAGCCGGTCGCCAGACTCATTGAATCGTTTGAAAAACTTCCCGGTGTGGGACCCAAAAGCGCCCAGCGGCTGGCGTTTTACCTTCTCCATGTGCCCCAGGAAGAACTGGACCGTTTTGCCAAACACCTGACCGAGCTCAAAACGCAGACCATCCTGTGTTCAATATGCAAAAATGTGGCGGAAGAGGATCCGTGCCGTATCTGCGCTGATTCGGAACGGGATCAGTCCATGATTTGCGTGGTGGAACAGCCGATGGATGTGTTATCCATTGAACGCACCGGGAAGTATCAGGGGGTCTATCACGTACTGCATGGCGCGATTGATCCGCTCAATAATATCGGCCCGGATGAAATATATATTGCGGATTTGCTCAAACGACTTCGATTCCGGGAATCCTCGGGATTCCCGGAATCTGGGATCAAGGAAATCATCCTTGCCACCAACCCCAACATGGAAGGGGAGGCAACGGCGATGTACGTTACAAAACAACTCAAAGTGCAAAACGCAAAACTCAAAATTACAAGACTGGCCTACGGACTGCCCATGGGTGCGGATATTGAATATGCGGATGAGATTACATTGACCCGGGCGCTGGAAGGAAGAAGAGAGTATTAAATGACAACAAAAAAAGATATTGAAAATGTATTAAAAAATATTCCGGATCCCGAGATCGGGGTGTCGCTGTGGGATTTGGGACTGGTGTACCGGATCGATATTGATAAAAAGTCAGGGAAGGTGGCAATTCTTATGACCTTAACGACTGTGGGCTGTCCGTTGTTTGACCAGATTGCAGGACCGAT
>JBBTTP010000078.1:12433-16563 GCA_038064215.1 Patescibacteria group bacterium
CGGGAGGAAGTAGGGAAGCTTACTGGCGTGAAGTCTGTGGATATAGAACTTACCTTCGAGCCGCCGTGGAGTATGGACCGGATGAGTGAAGCCGCTAAAATACAGTTGGGGTTTGTCTAATCTATGGGAGTAGCCAAGCAAATCATCGGTTCTTTTGAAGATATCGGAAAAGATATCATCCGCGAGGCGGCGAGCGTGCCCAAAGATATTGCCGGGAAGGCGCTCGAAAGCTTGGGGACGTCGAGCGGACAAAAGACGCAAAAGCCGGTTACCAACGGTCCGTGGGAGCAGTTTGATGCGTTGCCGGACAAAGACATAAAAAAGAAAATGGCGAGAAACGCCCTGCAGGCGCTGCTGGCGCGTTTAGCCAGTAAACCGAAAGAGCCGACGGTGTGGGAAAAGATACAACAAGAAACGGAGCAGAAAAAGCAACTGCAGCAGCAACAGCAGGTTCAAGCAAACGCATCGCAACTCACCAAAACCGCAAGCAAACGTCCCCGTGGGGACCTATACGGCGTAGGCGTTAAAAAATTAGGGAGCGAGGTAGGAAAAAACGTAAGGCAGGACTGATTACGCATCTTGACATCAAGATGCAATGGTGATATGTTGCGTGCATATGAACACCGTGAGAACGACCGTAACGTTTGATGCATCACTCTATCGCCAGCTTTCCGTTCAGGCGGCGGTGATGGGTGTGGGCTTCAGTGAGTTTCTCAATAGAAAGCTGGAAAATCCCAATGTTGGCAGCCATGCCAATGCGGGGACAAGCACGATTGCCAAACATCAGGCGGTGTTCCGCGTGCTGGGCAAAAAATTTGGAAAGACGGATTGGACGAAACTTGTGAGGGCAGAAAGGAATAGTGGGCATGATCGATAAGGTCGTCGTTGATGCAAGCGTTGTGCTGGAGTGGCTTGAGCAGGGAGCAAAAGCCAAGGCAGCATTGAGGCTTCACCATGATATTATTGCAGGAACGGTCGCTGCATGGGCGCCGGACTTTTTACTGCCGGAGGTTGCCAATGTTCTTCTTCGGAAAAAACATGCGTCTAAAAAAGATACGGAAACGTTTATTGATATTCTGCTCACCATGGGCATTTCGTTTGACGATGAGCCGGATCAGAACACTATTCAGGTAATTATTGATCTTGCCAGCACGTACAGAACGACGACGTATGATGCGAAATATATTTATTTGGCACAAAAACTCCAATGTAAATTAGTAAGCTTTGATAAGGATTTACTGCGAATAACGGAGTTGGTTGTCGCGCCTGTGTCGTCATAAAATAAGACCCCCGGGAACATCACTTGACTGTTGCGATCGCGCCAAGGGCGGATTCCGTCAAAATGACTTTCGTAGTGAGTGTTTACAGAGAGAGAGTTTGTCAAGCTTATAGAAGTTTTTTTAGTATGTTGCCAATTTACTCCCGACCGGACAAAAGTTGACATGATATATTGTCGGTGTTAGGGTAGAAGTGTAAGCGCTTATCTTCGCGAAAACTAAAGAAAATCATGAAGAAGAAAAAGGCGATCACACGCGTTTTGAGCCGGGCAGCCCTCGCTCTGACTGAGGGACTTTTTTCCCATTCTGTCGACATGACGCTGTGGCTTTTGGTATATCTTGGAGAGCTAAGTATTCCATTTCATACGTACGGCAAGACATGGAGAGCCGCCGCAGCAGCGGATCGGCTTCTCTACAGGATCAATTACGATGTGATCAAAAATGCCATGATCACGGCAAGGAAACATAGGTACATAAAATCTGTTCGACGACATGCGTGGCCGGAAATTACCGAAGAGGGGAAACAACGATTGGCTCGTGTGATTCCGTTTTACGACACAAAGCGTCTTTGGGATGGCCGCATGCATCTGGTGATCTACGACATACCCGAGCGGCAACGCGATGACCGATGGATGCTGCGCGAATATCTGCGCCGCATCGGGTGCGGTAGGCTTCAGGATTCCGTGTGGATGACGCCCTACAATCCCATCGATACGCTTCGGTCATTTATTGCTGACCACGCCCTTGGAGGAACGATAATTATCTCAGACATGGGCAAAGATGGCTCGATAGGCGAAGAAGATCTTCGTGGGATGATTGTGCGTGTCTACGACCTAGAGGCGCTCAATGAGCGCTACGAAGACTGGTTTGATGATACTCAGTCGTATGACGTAGATCAGTGGTCGGTGGTGCGTTTTTTGTCGATTTTAAAAGATGATCCCCAACTTCCGTTTTCTCTCCTGCCGCCGTGGTGGAAAGGGGATAGAGCATACAAAAAAGTGAAAGATATTTTGAAAAACTATGTCAATTCACTTCCGACCGGGGGAAAGTTGGCATGATTTTAGGGAAGTCGTTTTCTTGGCTGTGTGAGTGTGCGATAATAGGAACTATGCTCAAACTCTACAATACACTGACAAAAAAAGTAGAGGAGTTTAGGCCGCGGGATCCGAAACTCGTGACCCTGTATTGCTGTGGACCTACGGTATATGACTATGCGCACATCGGCAATTTCCGGACGTACGCGATGACGGATTTTCTCCTGCGCTGCTTGCGCCATTTCGGTTACTCCGTAAAATTTGTCATGAATATTACGGACGTCGGCCACCTGACGAGCGACAGCGACGCGGGTGAGGATAAGATGGAAAAAGGCGCCAGACGCGAAGGCAAGACCGCGTGGGATATCGCAAAATTTTATACCGAAGCATTTTTGTCTGACAGTAAAAAATTAAATTTACTGGAGCCGGATGTGCGGCCCAAGCCGACGGAGCACATCGCGGAGCAGATTGCGATGGTATCGGACCTTTTGCAAAAAGGTTTTGCATACCAGATCGACGACGGGATTTATTTTGACACCAGCAAGTTTCCATCGTACGGTCAGTTAACCGGACAGAATACTGAAGAATTAAAAGCCGGTGCCCGGGTAGAGCCGAACCCGCAAAAAAAGAATCCGACGGATTTTGCGTTATGGAAATTATCACACCCAAAACTATTGGGGTCAGACCTTAAGAAAGGTCAGACCCCGTCCAAAAAACGTGACATGGAGTGGGAAAGCCCTTGGGGTAAAGGTTTTCCCGGATGGCATATCGAGTGTTCTGCCATGAGCCGCAAACATCTGGGCGATCAGATAGACATTCATACCGGCGGAGCAGACCTTATCCCTATTCATCACACCAATGAAATTGCCCAAAGCGAGGCGGCGACCGGCAAGCATCCGTTTGTGCGTCTTTGGGTGCACGGACAATTTATCATGGCGGATGGGGAAAAAATGAGCAAAAGCAAAGAAAATTTTTATCGGCTGGCAAACCTTGAGACAAAACATATTGATCCGTTGGCGCTTCGTTATCTCTACATGACGGCGCATTACCGGGCGTTTCTGAATTTTACGTGGCTTGGGCTTGAGGGGGCGGCGAAGGCACTGAAAGAGTTACGCGCCGCAATTTCCAATTTCCCTGCCCTGCCGGCAGGCGGGCAATTTTCAATTTCCAAACGAAATATATTATCAGAGGAAAAATTAGAGAAGGTAGATGCGTTCCGACGGAAATTTGATGACGCGTTGGCGAACGACCTCAATATGCCGCAGGCTTTGGCCGTCGTATGGGAAGTGGTCAAATCCAATATCCCGAGCCAGGATAAATATGATCTGTTAATGGATTTTGATGAAGTATTGGGGTTAAACTTGCGTCAATGCGTCAATGCGTCAATGCGTCGAGAAGAAATACCACAAGAAATTGAAGACCTAGCGCAGAAGCGGGAAATATTACGCAAAGAAAAAAAATTTGCAGAAGCAGATACCGTGCGGAAACAACTTGAAAAAAATGGGTTTACGGTAGAGGATACCTCTGAAGGCTCCCGGGTCACTTCAGTATCTTAATTTCAGTCGCGGTCAGGGTGCGGGATGTGGTCAGAAACGTGGATGGGTTGACGATGAGAGATACTTTTGTGCCCGGAAACAGCGTGTTGAGATTCGCGCTTGGTGGGGCAGTGACGGTCCAGGTGCCCAGCGGATTGCCGGTGGAACCGCCGTTTTTGTTATCAAACCGCAGATTGTCTAAAATTATGGTTCCTATCGTTTGATATAAAGAGGCCACCGTTGCAGTCATGGAAAGCGTGCCGGTGGCACTGGCCCGGGTGCGG
>JBBTTP010000079.1:0-5089 GCA_038064215.1 Patescibacteria group bacterium
CATAATCGTACCCTATAGTATCACAAAAAGAGCCGTTTTGTCAAACCTGGGCTATAAAAAAAGACCCCGTAGGGTCTTTAAGCTCCGTTTTCTCAAGTGCAATAATTTGACCCGATTGGTCCATAGACAATGAGACCTTCTGAGAACAATAACCTTCCAGGTTATTTAGGTTCGAACGCCTGATATTGCAAACCTGCTGGCCGCCGGGGAGTACCAGTGAACGCTTACTGATCTTTGCCGATTTAGTCGAGGAGCAAGCAGAAATAATTTAGCACATTTACAAATGAGGGAACGAAATAGGTGCAGGAGATGAAGCCTTACGGTTTTCGAGCGCACTAATACGCTCATCGTGATTCTCAATCTTGTCTGCATGATCAGACATCGTACCGGCATGGAGCGTTTCAGCTTCATCGATTTTTTTGTACTCGCCGGAAAGCTTGTCTATACGGGCGAAAAATTCGTCTTTGGTGGGAAGAAATTTAAATCTCTCATCAACGATTTTTCCTACCTCTTCGCGCGTCGGAAACACCAGCTTCATTGCGTTGATGAGTGACGCAATGTCGATGGAAGTGAGGAGTGATTTTTTTGCCATGCCCTTACTCTACATCGTGAAAATTCAAGTGTCAACGCAGTCGGACCATAAAAATACCCCTTCCGGGGCAAGGAAAACTCCTGTTCTCTTTCATGGTAACCGTAGTATACACCCTTCCGGCTCTGTATCAAATTTCAGGTAGTCAAAAAAAGACCCCTCATCGGGGTTTTATGTCGAAAGTTTTGTTTTAATAAACTCCCGTATTTTTCCAGCGACCGCAAGCGCCGTCTTTGCATCGTCCTTGGTATACCCGATAGGCCACACCGTAGGATAGCGCGTATCAATGTAATAGCGCGAAAGAAGCGCGCATTCGTCACGAATTTCTTCAAACGACCCTTCATGGTCCTAGCACACCGCACGAAGCTCGTTGAGGTCATGAATCTTTTGGAAGGAGAGGTCATTGGCAACAATATATGCCTTCAGGTACTTTTCTGCGGCTTGTTGACAATGAAAACAAAGCGGGGCAAAAAAACTCTCCTCATCCTGGAGATACTTCTCTGTAAAAAAATAATCCTCATCAGCCTTCGCAAGCCACTCGTCAACGATGGATTGATCAACCATAGAGTACCCTTCCTTGTGTCACGATGTCCCGGATAAACGGGTCGCCGAGCGCCAAACGCTTCTCCACTTCTGCGGGGGTACATATCAAAAAATCGCTCGCGTGCCGGTACCGTATCCGTTGCATGAGATCGTAATGCCTGTCTATCCCGCGATGGGGGACATCGCGCTTCACGATAAAAAAATCAAAATCGCTGTCTTCCGTCGTCTCCCCGTGAACCGCCGACCCGAAGAGGATAATCTTCTCCGGCTGATACTTGGTGACGATTTCAGCGACGATGGTGTCGAGTTGCTTTTGTGTCTGTTGCGTCATACGATGAGTATAGTAGATTTGTACCGGTCAAGTCAAAAAAAGACCCCATTGCTCTTTGTTTCATTTGTTCAAGACAAAATGCGTATCCGTTCGTCGGATATAATCACGAGACTTTGATGAAGATCGTGCTTTAGTGCGTCCTTGCTCGTAAAAAAATCCCTGAGTCGCGTCACGACGCGGAGCGACCGCTGATCCTCAAGTCGCAACATAATGACCCCTATCGCACCACGCTCTCGAAGGTAGTAAATCTCCCCGTAGTCCAGATCATGCGTGATGATGATCCAGTGCTTACGTTTAGCGATAGCAATGATCTCTTCGTCCGGCAACGAAGTATTCGAATATTCAGAGATATGAACGAAAGCAAACGGGGTGCTTTCTTGCAGCAAGGGAATGATGGAACGGGAAATATTGGCATCAACCAAGAAACAGTAGCTAGGCAGTGAGGATTTCTTCACGCTTGACCCTTTCTTCGGCATAAGAAACTGCTGCTTGAATATCCGGCTGGGTGAGCTCCGGATATTCTTTTTGAATGTCAGCAAACGTAAGCCCATGAGAAACGAGGTTGAGCACAAGAGACACCGGTATGCGCGTACCACGAACGACCGGGTGGCCGGCAATAATGGCTGGATCGATAACTATCCGCATGGTTGTCATATAGTTATTCCATTTGTACCATGTTTTGGTAACACTGTCAAAAAAAGACCTCATTGCTGGGGCCTTTATACCTCCGTTGTCTCAAGCACTATAAAAACATTGTCCGGAGAGTCTTTCATTATAGTATTTGAATACCGTGGGCTTTGATTTCGTGCACCAATAAATTATATTTATCGTCAAAATCGGCAGGATTAAATGCTACCGGCTCAATTCTGCTGTCCACTTTTAATGTTTCGCGGCGCAAATCCATCTCCTCGTCAAAATAGTCTTTCCCAAAAACCGGAGATATGATACATACGTCAATATCGCTTCCCTCATGGACAAACCCTCTGGCAAACGACCCAAACAGGTAAGCAGATTGCACCGGATATTTACGGGATATCAACGCTAAGTATTTTTTCACTAGTATTGTTGCATCGGCTTGGCTCATATAGAAAAAAATGTTATGAGTAATTTTCTAATCGTCGTCGCTTTTTTGATCCATATATCCGCATATTCTTTGTTGGCTTTTTTATAAAAATTCTTCTTGTAATCATCGTAACGCGCAGAGATATTAAACGATGATATTTCGTTGAGATCGGTGAGTTGAGATTCCGGTATTTCAATTTCTGCTCTCCTGGATAACTCCACCAAATCATGAATGGGGAGCGGATGACTGTCTTTACGGTGATAATGAAGGGCTTTCAACAATTTCTCGAGAGATAAATGCACGAAAAACAACGCATAATCATATCTCTTTCCCCTGGCATAAATTTCCTGAGAAAACTCCCAGTCCTTATCAGATGTTTCTCTCCAAAAAGCTACCACTTCTCGTTGAGTCATGGTTTGATTATATACGTTTGAACAGACTTAGCCAATTGCCTCAAAAAAAGACCCCATTGCTGGGGCCGTATAGTTCCACTTTCTCAAACTCTCTAAAAAGTTTGTCCGGATACCTCGTCATGATGCTGCCTCCTTCTCCTCGTCGAGCAACAAACGAAGCGACATGAGCGCTTTTTTTAGTTTCGGAAGATCCTCTTGCGTCACCTCCCACGCCTTGCCCAACGATACGTTCGCGTACTCATGGATGACGATATTGCGAAGACCAATAACGGATTTCCATGGGATAGTGGGGGCGAGTAATCGAATCTCTTGAGGAAGTCTCGTCGCTGCTTCTCCGATGATGGTGAATCGTCGAATTACTGCGTCCTGTTGTTGACTGTCACGCGAAAAGCGTACTTCATCACCATCCGCCACGTATTCAGTTATCTTCTCGATCGCCTCCAATATGTCATCGATATAGATACGATAATCCTTCTTCATGCGGTAAAGATGGGCGTTTGATCCTGCAAAATATATGGCCTCAGTCTTTCCTTGATAGCGCTGTACTCTACTAAATCTACGGGACAACCAAAAAGTTCCTCCAAATCACTCTGGAGCGCGAGAAAATCAAACAACCTGCTTGTTTCCGGCATTTCTACTAAGATATCCATATCGCTTTTCGGCCGGTCATCCCCGCGAGCAATCGAGCCGAATAATGCAGCACGGCGCACGCTATACTGTTGAAAAAGCGGTGTGGCTTTTTGTCGAATCGTTTGGATATTCATGGATAAAGTATACTACACTTGTCCACCCCAGAGGGTAGCTCAAAAAAAGACCCCATCCTAGGGGGCCTTCATTTTGCCTTCTTAATGCGCTTGATGAACTCCTCAACCGTCATACCCATATCAAAAATAATGCCGCGGAGCGTTCCTCGTCGTAGTTCCTGGCTGGGGTGATAGGGGATAGTAATACGCCTACCATCTGCGTGCTTCAATTGCATATGGCTGCCCGCCTGATGATGCTTGATAAAACCCTCTTTTTCAATACAGGCAACTTAGGCATAGGCTACACGGAGATCATTTTCTTCAAAAATTTGAATCGCCTCAAGTGCGTCTCCTTCTTGGGGAATAGGACAATTGTCTTTCAGAAGTCCCTGAATATGACACCGAATCGCATCACGAAGATTCCGTGTTGTTTCTGCGGGTGTATCACCACACGTGTGTACACCGGGAAGAAGCGGCACAAATCCGTGATAACCCTTTGGATCATCCGGCTCAATGATGGTTCGAAAAACATACGTTTTCATACTGTGTCCAGTATACCACACGGCTGAGTCAAAAAAAGACCCCGTTGCCGGGGTCTTCGCTCACTTCTTCCCTAAGCCCGTATCGTGCGGGCCGACGGCAAGAATAGTGATCGTATCATCGCTCATTTCGTAGGTAAAACGATAGTGGTAATCCATGCGCGCTTCGTATTTATTAACCCCACTACTCATCTTCCGTGCATGAAGTGACGGATGACGTACGTCTTCAATGAGAAATGCCAGTTGCTTTTCGAGCTTTCTTTGAATATTGACAGGAAGTTTAGGAATACGCCGTTTAACCGGATCAGAGAGAATGACCCTCATAGAGAATTGAAAAATTTTCTGATATCTTCTTTTGATGTTAGCTCTGTATATCGCCCTTCTTGAATGGCTTGTCGCGATCGCGCCTCCTCCTGCTCCCACCACAAATCACTGCCGTATTTGGCAGGAAAAAGAGTGATAATTTGCTTTCGTAACGCTTCCGATGCGGCAGAAAACGATGCAAGCGTAGCAGCAAGCTTTTCAAGCGCTTGTTCGTCTATCGTAGTATTGATCGTTTTCCCGTTTGCCATATGACTTCTTTGTACCACGTTCTTTACGGACTGTCAAAAAAGACCCCCCGCCGCGGCGGGCTGGGTCCTTCATTTTGCCTTTTTAAGGCCTACAAATTCCTCAACAGTTATTCCTGCGTCTCGTATGAGAGCACGAAGGAGCCCTCGATCAAGTTCTTTATGATTAGGAACAGAAAGCTTGGTATACCCATCTAAGCTGCTCTGACAACCCTTCGGGTTGCAAACCAGCGTAAGATGGGTATATATCACAAAACGATGAATTATTGTCCCTTGACAGATGTGGATAAGTTTTTTAG
>JBBTTP010000080.1:0-5755 GCA_038064215.1 Patescibacteria group bacterium
GCAGGAACGGGGAGGCAAAGGCGTCATCGGCATGGCGACGAAAGAAGAAGATATGATCGACCGGATTGTTTCGGCCCAAACGCATGACAATATGCTCTTTTTCACCGACCGCGGCCGCGTGTATCAGGTGCGCGTCTGGGACATACAGGAATCCAGCCGCCAGTCGAAAGGCCAGGCAGTCGTAAATCTTATCAATATCGAGGGCGCAGAACGAGTCACTTCTGTACTCACCTATAGCCTCAAAAAAGACCAGCAAAAAGAACAAGGCGTCAAATACATCCTCATGGCCACCAAAAACGGCACCATCAAAAAATCCAAACTCACGGAATATGAAAACATCCGGAGAAGCGGCCTCGTTGCTATAAAACTCGATAAAGACGATGAGCTAACGTGGGCCAAAATCACCAGCGGCAATGATGATATCTTGCTTGTCACGCACGAAGGAAAATCCATCCGGTTTGGCGAGGCAGAAGTTCGGCCGACCGGCCGCGATACCATGGGCGTACGGGGAATCCTACGAAAAGACAGTGACTATGTGGTAAGCGTGGATGTGATCGATGACCAGACGAAAAAAGCAGACTTTCTGACGGTCATGGAAAAAGGCATGGGCAAAAAAACAGCGATCAAAGACTTCCCCCGCCAACGGGGGGGCGGCCAGGGAGTGAAAGTAGCCCAAATCAAAGACAAAACCGGCAAAGTCGTCATCTCCCAAATCGTGCCAACAGAATGTGATAGCGTGATACTGACATCCAACAAAGGCCAGGTCGTCAAACTCCCAATCGCCTCCGTCCCGCGCCTCGGCCGGGCTACAAGCGGCGTCATTCTCATGCGCTTTACCGATAAATCCGACACCATCGCCGCCGCCACGTGTCTTACCAAATAATAAACTAGCTTCGCAAGGCCAGGCCTTGCGAAGCTAAAAAAGTTTGTCATTCCCGCGCACGCAGGAATCCTGCGTAAAGTAATCAAAGGCGTGCTATACTCGAAACCATGCGCATCGATGGCAAGGCAATAGCGGAAATAACCCTCACTGACCTTACTCGTCAGGTTACAAACCTCAAAAAAAAAGGGGTCACGCCCACGCTTGCCGTCATACAAGTGGGGGACGACCCGGCGTCCACCGCATACATTAACCAAAAGCAGAAAGCGGCAGAGCGTATTGGGGCCATGCTCATACATGAAAAACTTCCACTAGACGTTTCATATCAACGCGTTACTATATTAGTACATGAATATAATACCAATCCTGACATCCACGGCATTATCATTCAGCAACCGTTGCCCGACACACTTGGCGATATTTCAACGCTTCTGAAGCGTATAAATCCTCAAAAAGACGTCGACGGATTCTTACCAAACTCTCCTTATCCCGTGCCGGTCGCCGCAGCAGTCATCACGATTATGAAGGGAGTGACAGGGTCTTGCCCTGTCATAAAACGTTGGCTTCGCCAGAAGTCTATCGTCGTCATCGGTAGGGGAGAGACCGCAGGAAAACCCATCGCAGATACGTTGATAAAACATGGATGCACCGTATCCGTTATCCATTCTCAAACGAAGAACCCTGATGTAATCATCAAATCCGCCGATATCGTCATAAGCTGTGTGGGGAAGCCTAATATTGTACGACGTGATAACATCAGGAAGGATGCGATCCTTCTATCTATCGGAATCTGGCGGGACGACAATGGCAAACTCCACGGCGACTATGATGAAGATGCCATTCAACATATCGCGAGCGCCTACACGCCAACACCCGGCGGAGTAGGGCCGGTGAACGTTGCCTGCCTCATGCAAAATCTCCTTCAAGCGGTAAGCAAGGCACTATAGGTCTTGATCAGCACTCCCCGGGGCAGTACAATGATGCGACTCCATGGGAAGAAGCCATATCACACCCATTCATCAACCGGACGATACTACATGCGGGCCATCGGCCCTCAAGCTTGCCATGGAAATTTTTGGCAAACACAAATCACTTGATACGCTTATTGACCTTTGCAAGACGAACAGCAGCGGCACCACCACGCCAAACCTCATTGCTGCAGCCAACAAACTTGGCTACTCTGTGCTTGCCGTCGAATATGCGACACTGCACCACCTGCAGGGGGCGCTCAAATATCCGCCCAACAGGCCAAGGGCAGCGCTCGTTACCTATCTCTATGATCTGGACGAAAAAGAACATCCCCATCCGGATTCCGGACATTGGGCAGTGGTATCTTCATATTCCGCGCGCAAAAGCCGCATCGTGCTTTTGGACAGCATCACCGCCAAAAAAAAGTCATACCAGTGGGAAGCATTCCGGGAGCGGTGGATGGATTTTGATCTGAAACGGAAAAAAATCAAAAAGCGTGGGAAAAAATATAAAATGATCCGCCGGTGGCAACAGCAGCCGCTTATCATTCTGGCTAAAGTTCCCAGTGATCTACCGAAGTTTAAAATTTCAACAGCGAAATATTTTCCGTCCAACCTTTAAAGACCTTTAAAGGTTGGACCTTGTAAATTCTCTTCTTAAAGCTAACCTTTAAAGGTCCAACCTTGCAACAGTATTTTTCCTTAGGAATCTTTTCAAACTCGACTGGACGATCTCCCAGATAAAATCGGCAAACGTCATGCCTGCGGCTTTATACGAAACGGTCATACCATACTCATCGCTGTCTCCCAAGCCGGGGTTTGCATTGGCTTCCAACACGTAAATTTTTTCTCCTTGATTCCGGGTTAACCCAGAATCTTTCCTGGTCCGGATATCCAATCTTGCGTAATCACAAAATCCGAACGTCTTCCATGCAGCCAGTGAGATATCCTGAAGTTTATTTTTCAATGCAGGCGTTAGGTTTGCCAATAATACATTGGACAGGGAATAATCCGGATGTTCCTCATTCCACCTGCTATTGTATGTCAGAAATGCATCATCGTTTCCCTGATGCGTAAACGTTATTTCGGCAGTGGGGAGCGCCACCGGTCCGTCTCTTTTGGCTACTATCGTCACCTGGAACTCCCGGCCGCTCACATATTCTTCCACAATAACCGGTTGCTTAAACACCGTGATCCGCTCCTGAAGAATTGGCAGCAACGCTCTTTCGTCCCGCACCACGGCATCACTCGTCAGCCCTATGCTGCAATGCTCGAGCGCAAGCTTCACAATTACCGGATACTGAAAATCGGGGCGGATGGATTCTTTACCAGTGGTAAATACCTGCCAGCGGGGAGTCGGGATACCTGCATCATCCATATTTTTCTTCATCTCGACTTTATCGCTCGTCCGGTCAAAAACCGAAAGCCGCGATCCGGTAAAAGGAACATGGAGCGCTTCCAACTGCTCATACGCCTGCCGGCCGAGAGGCAAATCAAATCCATCCCATTCAATGAGATTAAAAATGCAATCTGCCTGTATCGCACCAATCGCATCAATCCCGTCTTCGCTCAGAGGCACCAAAAACGACCTTGCACCTTTTTGGGAAAGCGCCTCTGCTACTTCTTCGGCAGAATCTTTCGTATCCTCATCAGTAGCTTTATACGGACTGGCTATTGCCCGTTTGGTGGGGAGACTATAGAGAACGGCAATATGCATCTTAGCAATTGATCAGCTTATATCCTCTGGTCTTCACGGTAACAATTTCGTAAGAATTGCCTTGCGTTTTTAATTTGCCGCGCACCCGCGCCACCAGCCGGTCAATCGCCCAATCTGATACGCCCATGTCTTTGGACTCCGGCCAGACCGCTTCAATAATCGCATCCCGCTCGCACAGGTCCCCCGCGTGCGACTGAAGAAACGAAAACAGCAAATGTTCCTTTTTGGTCAATTCTCCGTTGCCCCCTGGAGCAGTCAGCGTCCCCAGATAGTGGAAAAACAGCGAGCTAAAGATTACTTGCTTCCCATTTCCATCCGACACGATTCCGGTATTCCACAGATACGACGCGGCTTGCCGCATCGCCTGATCAATAACCTCGCCGCGCTGGATACTCATCAGTGCTTCTTTTTCCGCTTTTGTCAGACTTTCAAATAGTTCCTCCGAAAGTAACTGAATCTGCTCATCTTGTACAAGGTACGAAAGAAGGTCGCTCGGAGGATTTTTTTCTTCATGCAGCCGCAATATCGCAAGATGCAGATACTGCACATGCCCGCCGGAGAGGTTGATCAATGCCGTACCCACCTGCGTGGAAAAGTTCGCGTGATACCGTTCTTCCAATGTTTGAAAAATAATCTTTGTATCACCCGGCTTGGCAGGGCTAAGAAACATATTGCGGGCAAACACCGAAAGCACGGATTTGGGAAATACGGTAGGGGAGAGGTCGTACAGCGGCCGGTAACTGGTAAAGACATACGATAATTTTTGATGGGCTGCTTCTTTGAGCCCCTGCAGGTTGTTAAAACATTCCGGCGTCACCACATCACTCATCCGGTCAAAACGGATGAGAAACAGAGTGGGGTACAGGCCGCCTGCGACAATTGCCGCGAGTACCTTTTGCACGCTATCCACCGTAAAAAATAAATCTTTCAGCTGAATGCTTTGGACAAACAGTCTTCGGCACTGGCGCTTGACGGTTTCCGGCAGGGGAGAGCGCTGGACACTGTCGACGAGCCGGGTGAGGAGGAGGGTCCAAAAGGGAACAATGTTCCGCTCGACCAAGTCATTAAGGTCTACCGTGACGAACACGTGGGGAGTGCTGTTTTTTATGTATGTAGATGCAATAGCCTCATGATAGAGGAAAAACCGCAGAAAATTGCTGATCCCCACCCGCTTGGCACCGATCAGAACCACAGAATCATGATGCGCCAGACTTTCTCCCAACTTTCGTGCATCACCCGCACGAAATTCAATCGGATACGAGGCCTCTGTCACGCGTCGGGTCATGTGTTTGATTGTAGCGGTTTAAATGAAAAGATACAAGAAATCCGCTGCGCTAAATATGTCTGTCTTGTGGAGCGCAGTGAGTAATTGTATAAATCCTTCAGCATCAAACGTCTCCGGGCGACCTTTGATCTCCCATGTGCCTTGCTTGCGAAGTACAGCGTTTGGGAGATGAAATCCGTCCATTGGGACAACGATAGCAGTATTTGACTCTAAAAGCTCGTTAATTTGGGTGACCAAGTCGTTGGCGAATGTACTTTTTCCGGTGGCAGGCGCCCCGATGATTCCCAATAGAATCCGTGTGTCGGCATGATGGTGATGCATTTCAATCAGCTCGCCAGCGAAGCCTGCTACAGCCGTCTGATATTCAGTAGCGTTGCCGGGTTCTTCTTTTATTTGACTCATATCTTTTCTGTGATGATAATAGGCTCAAACAGAAGAACTGTCAACCGGCCACGGCTCTTTGTCAGGAAGATGTCAGGAAAAGCATATTTGTCTGTCAAGCGCCGCTTTTGGGGTTACTCTATGATATTCATCATATGAATCAACCTAATAGCGCCGGATTAAAACTAAATGGAAGATTAACATTTAATGACTACGATATTCTCGGAGCTTCGTTCGATTTAGAAGGCACACTGGTGAATCTTGAACCATTGAACTTTGCAGCGCACGTTGCAGCAGCAAAAAAAGTCGGGGTAACTATTAATCCTGATAATTTTGATGAAACCAGAAGAATATCCGCGCATTTCTTCGGCGGCCCCAATAAAGCAATTGCTGCTGAATTGGTAGCTGCAGGCGGGGGAGGCATGGCGGCCGACGAATTACTAGCCTATGACAGAGAACAGTTTGATCTCTTATTGCAAGCATTTGATACGATTGACACCCGCCCGGGTGCAATAGAACTTCTT
>JBBTTP010000081.1:0-7404 GCA_038064215.1 Patescibacteria group bacterium
CATTTTTGACGCTGCAACCAATTCCATTGCTTTGGTAATTTGTGCAATGTTTTGTGCTGATTTAATTCTCCGCTTGATAAGACGAATGTTTGCCATATGCTATTCTGCTGTAAACATTTTTTTAAACTCACCCACTGCTTTTGTAAGCTGTGCTTCGATATCAGGGGACAATACTTTTTCTTTGGCGATTGCTGCCAATGTTTTTTTGTACGATCGGTCTAAAAATTCCAAAAACTCTTTCTCGAACGCATCCACACGATTGACTGCCACGTCATCTAAGTGCCCGTTACTCCCAGCCCAGATAATAGCAACTTGCGACGCCACCGGCAACGGCGTATAGCGTCCCTGCTTTAAGAGCTGCAGCATGCGAGCGCCCCTGTCTATTTGTTTTTTTGTGGTTTCGTCAACGTCTGTTGAAAATTGCGCAAACGCCGCAAGTTCCCGATACTGCGCCAGATCCAACTTCAGGCTTCCGGATACCTTCTTCATAGCTTTAATCTGAGCCGCTCCTCCGACACGTGATACCGAAACACCGACGTTGATGGCGGGCCGCTGACCTGCATTAAACAAATCAGATTCCAGGAATAATTGACCGTCCGTAATGGAGATCACATTGGTCGGAATATACGCAGAGATATCATTTGCCTGGGTTTCGATAATGGGGAGTGCGGTAATCGATCCGCCGCCGTGTTTTTCATCCATTCTGCACGCGCGTTCAAGCAAGCGGCTATGCAGATAAAACACATCACCCGGATACGCTTCGCGCCCGGAAGGTCTCCGCAATATAAGCGACAGCTGCCGATATGCCCATGCATGCTTGCTTAGATCATCAAAGACGATTAACACATCCTTGCCCTTATCCATAAAATATTCAGCAAGCGCACACCCGGCATACGGAGCGACATATTGATACGAAGCAGGATCACTGGCTGATGCGGCAATAATAATGGTATGATTCAGAGCCTTGTGATGGCTAAGTTCCGCCGCAACGTGTGCGATGCGGGACGTTTTTTGGCCGATTGCCACATAGATACAGATTACGCCTTCGTCTTTTTGGTTGATAATGGTGTCAATGACAATGGAGGTTTTTCCGGTATTGCGGTCACCGATGATCAGTTCCCGTTGTCCGCGGCCGATGGGAATCATCGCATCAATGGCTTTGATCCCTGTCTGGAGGGGAGTGGTAACCGGCTGGCGGCTGGTCACGCCCGGGGCAATTTTTTCCATCGGGTAATACTGCTTTGCTTTTACGTCTCCCTTTCCGTCCACCGGAACACCTAATGGATTTATCACCCTGCCCAAAAAATCTTCTGAAACCGGCATGGACAACAGTTTCCCGGTGCTTCCCACCTCATCCCCTTCTGACAATACAAGATAATTCCCCAAGACAATTGCTCCAATGGCATCTTCTTCCAGATTCATGGCAAATCCAAAAACACCATGCGGAAACTCCAAAAGTTCAAGATACGCCGCTTGAGGTAAGCCTTTCACCCGTACTACTCCGTCATTCACGGAAAGGATGGAACCCACCCTCCGCGCGGATGCTTTGGGCTTGAAATCCTCAATCTTTTTTGCCAAATCTTTGGCGATGCTTTGCGTCAAATCATCGTTCATAATCATATGAGTAAGCTTTCGGTCATTTTGGCCAACTGGTATTTCAGTGTGGTATCCACAACCCAATCGCCCACAGTCACCCGAAAGCCGCCCAATAATTTCGCATTCATCCGAATGACTAACTGAATGTGTCTTCCCGCGAGACGCGCAAGCCATCCTTCCAGTGATTTCTTTTCCTCTTCAGTCAGCGCGATGCTCGTCTCTACCTGTGCGTATTTTTCATGCAGTGCGTCGGTCGTGACTTTGCGGAACAGTTCCCGAACCTTCGGCACATCACCCGAAGTGGCGCTATCGCGCCGGAGATAATCCACGATTCCGTTGACAAAACCTCGTGCATCTTTGTTCATTTTAAAACCCGGCCAAGCTCCTTTATCTGCTTCTGAATAAGCGCATGCTTATCCTGCGCACTCAATGCCGATGCAAGCAACCGCTCTGCCATATGCGCCCCCAGCGACACGGCCTGTTTGCGGATGCCTTTTTCCATAGCTTCCCTCTGGTACGTTACTTCCCTGTGTCCTTTTTCTACAATCGCCAGGGCTTCAATATGCGCTGCCGCGACGATCTCTTTTTCCTCTTCCTTCCCCTGTTTCTTGGATTCTTCAATGATTCCCGCTCCTTCCCGCCGTGCTTCATCCAGCACTTTTTGCTTTTTAACCGCTATCTTTTCTTCTTCTTCGCGCATTTTTGCAGTCAACGCTAACCCTTCTTCAATCTCACGGCGCCGCTTTTCAAGCATTGCAAGTATGGGCTTATATAAAAGCTTCGTCAGCACAAAGACGATGATAGAAAAGTTGACTACCTGCGCCAAAAGCAAACGTGGCTCGATTCCTAATTTATCCATACATTTATAGCTGTCATTCCCGCGTACGCGGGAATCCAGAGTATTATAAACTGGATCCCCGATCAAGTCGGGGATGACAAGATGTACCCTTTTACACAAACTTAATAATCAGTCCCGCTACGAGGGCGTAAATAGCGATAGCTTCTGCAAACGCGACTCCCAAAATCATGCTCGTACGGATTTCTCCCGCGGCTTCAGGGTTTCTCCCGATTGCCTCCAATGCTTTTGACGTGAGAAGTCCGATGGCGAGTGCCGGCATAGCACCTCCCAATGCGACCGTGAGACCGGTCATGACCAATTTAACAGATGCTTCATCCATGGTGTAATTCACCTCCTTTATGCGATACGGCGACATTGAGAAACACCGCCGTCAACATAGAAAATACCAGCGCCTGTATAAACCCGACGAATAATTCTAACATGAGAAACGGCAGCGGGACAATAAACGGCATAAGAAACGCCATGACAGTAAGAAGTACTTCACCCGCAAATATATTGCCGAATAAGCGGAATGCGAACGAAATAACTTTTGATACCTCCGATACCATCTCAAGTATTCCCAGGAAGAACTCTATCGGATTCTTAAAATTAAGAAACCGCGTGCTGTACTGTCCGCCTACCGTCACAAATCCAAAATATTGGATTGCAAGCACCGCGACCAACGCAAGGCCGAGCGTCGTATTGAGATCCGCCGTAGCCCCGCGAAGAAGCGGGGTGAACTCCTCTCCATGAAAAAATCCGATGGTGCCTACTCCGGGCAATAATCCCACCCAGTTGGCGGTGATGATAAAAAGAAACAAACTCGCAAGAAGCGGAAAAAACAGTGCAATATGTTTACCCGTGACCTGGGAAAAGAAATCGTACAGTCCGCCGATCAGAAGCTCTACGACCGACTGGATTGGCGACGGAACCAAACGGAGCCGACGGGTAACGACCAGTGATACTATAATTAATAGAGCCATCACCAGCCATGTGGTGAGCAGCGCATTGGTGATCGGCAACCCCCACAGATACCCTAATTTTTCTGCTGCCAGTGAAATATGCGGCATATACTTACTCTTTAATAATTTCTTGTATTGTCCGAATAAATCCAATAATTGATACTGCAATGCCTAACAAAAGAAACGAGAGGCTCGCTTTGGGATAGGTCAAAAAAATCTTATCAAGATACGCTCCCAAGAGCGCCCCTCCGGCAATAGGAATCGCTATCGCAAAACCTATTTGTCCAATGTACCCTACATAATACCATGTATCCGCGTTTCGCGGCGTCGTTTTTACCGAACGCTCGGTAATGGACACATCACCCGTCTCTTTTTTAAGAGATAGGGTGTATCGATCTTTTTGTTTTCTCATCATATTGTAAAGAACCATCCATATACCCGTCAATATGCAGTAGATATGCGTTTGGCATCATCTACCAAGAGAACCAAGCGGTCGTCTTTCTGATCCACTTTACCGGCGGCTACAATGAGCGTGTCCGCAAACCACAAATCCACGGTTTTTGCGTAAATCTTCGGAAATACCACCAACTCGATAACTCCCTGCAGATCTTCCAACTTTACAAACGCCATTTCATGATTACCGGCCTTCGTGGTAATCTTTTTAACCGAGATAATAATGCCCGCCACGGTCACCCGATCGCCCGCGCGTCCCGCAGTAATATCCGATATTGGGACCGCTTCGAGTTTCTTCAGTGTCTCCCCCAGCGACTCCAAAGGATGAGCGGTCAAATAAAAACCCAACAAAACTTTTTCAAACCCCAAAAGCTGCGATCTCGGAAGTTCCTCAACAACGGGCAATACTATAGAAGAGTCATCCGCCTGTTCATCACTATCAAATAGTCCTACTTGCCCGGCAGCCACTGCCTTTTTCTTTTTATGCGCCTGATCAATAGTGTCCGGCAAAACACTCAGGAGTGCTGCCCGCGAGCCAAACGACGCCATGGCTCCGGTTTTGATAAGACTTTCCAACGTTTTCTTGTTTACTTTTGATAAATCCACGCGGGCGATAAAATCGGCAAACGTTTTAAATGGTCCAACAGACCGTGATGCCAATATGCTTTCAATCGCAGCAGTCCCGACGTTTTTTATGGCAGACAACCCAAACCGGATCGCACCGTTTTCTATAGTAAACTCGACTCCCGACGTATTCACATCCGGCGGGAGAAGCGATATGCCGTATTGCCGGCACTCGGTCACAATAGTGGCAATTTTTTCATCCCGCGCGTCGCCGGTATTGGCACGCGATTCTGCAGCAAATACCGCGGTCATGTATTCCACCGGATAGTTGGCTTTGAGGTATGCCGTCTGGTAGGCAATCATGGCATAACAGGCCGCATGCGCTTTGTTAAACCCATACCCGGCAAACGGCTCGATAAGCGTAAATATTTCCTCTGCTTTTGTCTTGGTAAGTCCATTCTTTTCGCATCCCGCAACAAATTTTTCTTTTTGCTTTTTCATTTCGCTGGGGATTTTTTTGCCCACGGCTTTTCGCAGTTTATCCGCATCTCCCCAGGAATATCCGGCAAGGGTTATAGCGGTGAGAAGCACGTCATCCTGGTAGCAGATAATGCCGTACGACTGGGCCAGGGCTTCTTTTAATCTCGGATCCGGATAGGTGGCGAGTTTCGGATTGTGTTTGCGTTTGATAAACTCCGGGATCACCTGCATGGGGCCCGGTCGGTAGAGCGCGACCATCGCCATAAGGTCAAAGATAGTGGTCGGCCGCAGTTCCTTTATGTACCGCCGCATGCCGGAAGATTCCAATTGGAACACACCCGTCGTTTCACCGCTTGCAAGCATCGCAAATGTTTTCGCATCGTTTAAGGGAAGGTGCGACAGGTCAATCGTTTTTCCCTGCACCTGCTTGATAAACGCCAGCGCTTGAGACATGATCGTGAGATTTCGTAAACCTAAAAAATCCATCTTCAATAGTCCCACTCCGTCTTCTCCCACCGTGTACATATCATATTGAGTAATAATTCGTTCTCCCCGTGCTTCCCGCTGGAGTGGCGTGTATTCAACCAATGGTTTATCTGCTATCACGACACCCGCCGCATGCACGGACGCGTGACGTGCCACTCCTTCGAGTTTCCGCGCGACATCAATGAGCCGTTTCGTCTCCGGCTCGGTACGGTAGGCTAGGGATAGTTCTGCCGATTGTTCCAGCGCTTTATCCAAGGTCATGGCATTGCCGCCAAAACCCGGCGGAATCATCTTTGAAATCCGGTCCGGCTTGGCATACGGCATGCCAAGCGCCCGACCCCCGTCGCGCACCGCGCCCCGTGCTTCCATAGTACCGAAGGTCACAATTTGAGCGACACGATCCGATCCGTACCGCTCGGTCACATAGGCAATCACTTCGTCGCGGCGGTCATCGGCAAAGTCGAGATCAATGTCCGGCGGGCTGGGACGCTCCGGATTGAGGAACCGTTCAAACGGAAGTTTGAAAAATAAAGGATCAATACCGGTGATGCCTAAAATATACGAAATCACAGACCCTGCGGCAGATCCCCTGCCGGGTCCGACGCCAATGCCGTGATCTTTTGCCCAGTTCACGAAATCCTGGACAATCAAAAAATACGTGGAATAGCCTTTTGTATTGATAATATCCAGCTCGTAGCGGATGCGCTCCTCAATATCCGCAGTCATCTTTGGGTATTTCTTGGACGTGCGTTCCGACACGAGCGTTTCTAAGTATTGGGCCGGAGTCACGTCGTCCGGCAACGGGTAATTTGGCAGAATCCATTTGCCGACGGACAATGTGGTATCGCACATCGCGGCAATTTTTACGGTATTTTCTATGGCTTCCGGATACCGGATAAATAAGCCCTTCATTTCAGCGGGTGAGCGCATATAAA
Organism: Patescibacteria group bacterium; assembly: GCA_038064215.1. GTDB lineage: Bacteria > Patescibacteriota > Microgenomatia > UBA10105 > UBA927 > JACREN01. Next base: position 6,315 of record JBBTTP010000081.1, read on the forward strand.
AATCCGGAGTCGCAATCATAGAGAGCGGACGGTTACTCTCCAGCATCGTGTGTTGGGTCTGCACGCAAAGTAAAATTTCCTGCGCCTCCGCATCTTCCGCATCTACATAATGAATATCGTTCGTGGCGACCAACGGAAGGCCAAGTTTTCTGGATAATGCAACCAGTTTTTCATTCACGATGGCCTGCTCCGGAATTTTCGGATGATATTGCAGTTCCAGGTAATAGTGATCCGGACCGAATAGTTCGCCGTATTCACGCGCTACGCGCTCCGCTTCTTTATCCTGATTGTTGCGCAATAAATTGGGTACTTCCCCCTGGATACAAGCACTGGTACAAATAAGCCCCTCGTGATATTTCTTCAAAAGCTCCCAGTCAATGCGGGGTTTATAATAGTACCCTTCCAGATGCGCGTGGGTGACGAGCTTCATGAGGTTCTTGTAGCCGGTTTCGTTTTTAGCCAGAAGTATAAGGTGGTATGGATCGGTATCAACTTTTGCTTCCTTATCAAACCTACTGCGCCGCGCCATATACGTCTCCACTCCGAGAATCGGCTTAATGCCCGCGGCTTTTGCTTTGAGGTAAAACTTAAACGCGCCGTACATCGCGCCGTGGTCCGTCAGGGCAAGTGCGGTCATGCCAAAACTTCTGGCCCGCTCGATGAGGTGATCCAGCTTCCCCAGCCCGTCAAGCAGGGAATATTCGCTATGCGTATGCAGATGTACAAAATCAGCCATAATTTGGCTTGACAGGGTGCAACCCTGCCATGTACTAGTTCTCATTAAGTATAACGCAAAGTCGATTTTGGATACACCATTACTTCTTGACAGGGTGCAACCCTGCCAGATAAGCTCAATATATGCCGCAGAAAAACACCATAAAGATTTACTACGAAAATGCTTTTTATCATGTATACAACAGAGGTGTCGAAAAACGAAATATTTTTCTTAATCGGGACGACCATCTTGCTTTCTTCCATTTGTTAAAAACTGCTCTTTCTCCCGAGCAGGGTGCAACCCTGCCACGGAACAGGCGTAAAAAATTCCATGACAAAATAGATTTAATGGCCTATTGCCTCATGCCTAATCATT
>JBBTTP010000082.1:0-20859 GCA_038064215.1 Patescibacteria group bacterium
TCTGTTTTCATGGTTTGATAAACAGAACCACAATGAACGAGTAGCAATATTCCCAATCCAGACTTTTTGGAATTGGACGTATTATACCTGGGGCTACCAGGGGGCAGGATTTTTGCAATTCGGTATCCCCCAACCGATTCTCGACCGTGATTATGACCGGTGGAGCAAATTTAATGAAAACTATTACTGGGAGCTTTCCCGTGCCATCTACACAAAAGACCCTATAGCGGTGGAATCGGTATTCTCCAAATACGATATACGCTATATCCTGCTGGACGAAAATGTGATCTCAAGAGATAACAACCGGTCGCTGTATATAGATGAGACCAAGGCGTTAATTTCACAAATCCCCACCGTCACCGTTGCTCAATCATTCGGAAATATAACGGTCTATGAGCGGAACTATAAAACGCTGCAATCCTTCGTCTCTCTCAAAACCAACCTCCCCACCGTCTCGCCTACCTACAAATGGACAGATAATGATGTAGCCTATCAGGAACTTGGAGATTATATTGCAGATGAATCGTGTCACGTGTCGCGTGTCGCGTGTCGCGTTTTTCCGTTCCGTTCTCTTTTTACGAAACGAAGCGTGGATGAACGGGAATTTAAAATTTCAGAAACCGACTCCCAGATCACGATTGGCGACCTGAAAGAGGCCACGTCCGCAAGTATCATAAAGCGGGATGCATTGGTTTTTGAAGCCACAGACAGCGCCACGCTCAATCCAAAGGCCGTCATCCCCTGCGGTGTCGTTGGAAAAGGGACAGCACAGGCATCAACTATAGGATCTAGCACAGCTTCCGATACCGGGAATCAAACGATCAAACCGGATCACAGTACCTCCCTTCGTTTCACGAGCAAAAATCAACGGGGCTGTTTAAGTTTTGATATTTCCCAGCTTCCTCACAAAAACAGCTACCTGGTCGCAGTAGAGAGCAGACATGTATCGGGCAGACCGCTCCTTCTGGCATTTATCAATGACACCGCCAGGCACGTGGAGATGGAGACGTATCTGGATCACAGGAATTCAAAAAAAGGTTTAACCTTTTCAGGCCAAAATTTGTGGACGACCAACTATTTCATCCTTCCCCCGCTTGTATCTGACGGGTTAGGCTACACGGTGTACATCTCTAATGATGCGATCGGGAACCAAGAGACCGTCAACGATATCAAATCAATAACATTCTATCGCATACCATATCAGGAACTGGTCACCCTTCATTCTGCAGGGGTTCAATCCCTATCTGCTGAGACCCAGCCTCAAGGGCGGGCCTTGAGCGTGGAACACCCTAACCCGGCATTCTATGAAGTGTCAATGCGTCAATGCACGACATGCACTGACACCTCTGACGCGCTGACGCTTATTTTATCCCAAGCATTTGATCCCGGATGGCTTGCATTCACCAAAACAACCACATTCCCTTTTCTTCAACCGATTCGGAGCCATGTGCTCGTCAATAACTGGAGCAATGGCTGGATCCTCAATCCAACCAATCAAACCATCATCCTCTTCTTCTGGCCCCAACTTTTGGAATGGATCGGCTTCCTGCTCCTGCCCATCCCATTCATGCTCACCTTCTTTCCCAAGCTATTTCGCCGCACCCACACACTCCCATCCACCTAATCTTGACAAAATAACGCTTAAGCGTTATTTTGTCAAAGCCTCAACAGTATCCATTAAGAGTTTTATTTGACAGAACTACAGAAATTCTTGATACTGAAAGACAATGATCCAATTCCTTATCCTCACCGCCGAGCTTGGGCTTCTCTACTTCCTCTCCCGCTGGCTCACACAGACGCTGTATACGTTCTTTCTGCTGATTTTTAAAATCCGGTCGATCGCCATGAGTTTAGTGACGCTCCTTCTTTTTCCCGGAACCGTCATCCATGAACTCTCCCATCTCTTTGTGGCGGAAATCCTGGGCGTCCGGACGGGAAAGTTGACGTTAGCTCCAGAGGAAATCAGGGAAACCAATGTCAAAGCAGGATCCGTGACAATCGCAGCTACAGACCCCATCCGCCGCACACTCATCGGCATCGCGCCCGTATTCACCGGTATAGCAAGTCTGGCCGCACTTTCGTATTTCACAAGAGGACCTCTTGCAGTTTTGCAAGAGGACCTCTTGCAAAACGCTCTGATACCTGCTGCGTACTACTATCTCCTCTTCGCTATCTCCAACTCCATGTTTTCGTCCAAGCAGGATCTCAAAGGTTTTTGGCCTGTGGCAATAATCGTGAGTTGTATTATAACTGCCGGATTTTTGGCTGGAATTCGGTTTGGGCTTACCGGACAAGCTGCTATCATTGCGGAACAAATAATCACGTCCCTCATACGCTCCCTCGCTCAAGTTTTAGCAGTCAATGGAGGACTATTGCTAGTAGTATCAATTTTGATTGCTCTACTGAGAAAATTAACAAACACTACTCCCGCTTGAGCACGGTAAAAAACGCATCCTGGGGGATATCGACCCTGCCGATCCGCTTCATTTTTGCCTTGCCCTTCTTCTGCTTGTCCAATAATTTGTCTTTCCGCGTGCGGTCGCCGCCGTAGAGCTTTTTCGTCACATCTTTCCGAAACGCCTTTACGTCTGCCCGCGCAATAATTGATCCTCCAATCGCCGCCTGGATCGGAATTTCAAACTGCGACCGCGGGATTGCCGCCGCCAATCTCTCGACAAGCTCTCTGGCTCGATAGTGCGCGCTTTTTGAAACCGTGAGGAATGAAAACGCATCCACGCGGTCTTTGTTTACTAAAATATCCACTTTCGCAACCTCAATCGGCTGGTAATCAAAAAACGTATAATCCAGCGTCGCATAGCCCTCCGTAATGCTTTTCAAACGGTCAAAAAAATCGATAATCATTTCAGACAACGGCAACAAATACGTCATTTCTACCATAGTATGATCCTGTTCACGATTCCCGGAATCCTTGGCGGTATTCTGAAAAAGATTCCGGGAATCATTATTGGAACCGAAACCCGAAGGAAGATAGCTCAGGTCAATGGTATCCCCTCGTTTTTCTTGACACAGCTGCATGATGGAACCAATGTACTTGCTTGGCGAAAAAATTGTGACTCGCATCACCGGCTCCTGCGCTTCCTCAATAAGTGACGGATCGGGAAATTCCGAAGCAGACTGGATCACTTTGATGCGTTGATTCCGGGAATCAGGCTCAAGATTCCCGGAATCTTTGAGCTTGATCCGGTATTCTACATTCGGGGCAGTCGCAAGCATATTGAGCCCAAACTCACGGCTCAAACGCTCCTGGACAATCTCTGCGTGGAGTAGTCCTAAAAAGCCACAGTGGAATCCATTGCCCAGCGCAAGAGATGAAATTGGCCGAAACGAAAATGCGCTATCACTTAATCGAAGCCGTTCCATAGCCTCGCGAGCTTCTGTAATTTCATCGCTGTTGATCGGAAAAAGTCCCAAAAACACCATGGGCTTGGGCTCTTTGTAGCCGAGAAGGGGTAAAACGGCGTCAGAGCGTCCGTGCGTCGTTGCGTCATCGTCAGACGCTGATGCGTTGACGCGCTGATGCGTTGACGCCTGTGTTGCCGTAATCGTATCTCCCACCTTTGCCACGCGGATGTCTTTCAGTCCAGTGGCAATGTAGCCCACCTCGCCAGCCTCAAGGCCCGGCCTTGGCTTCATGACTGGAGTAAAAACGCCGACTTCAATCGGAGTGACTTCCGCGCCAGAAGCAAAAAAACGAAGCTTGGGAATTTCTAGCTTCGCAAGGCCTGGCCTTGCGAAGCTAATTTCTCCATCAACGAGCCGTACAAACACCACCACGCCTTTATGAATGTCATACTGCGAGGAAAACACGAGCGCCCGGAGGATACCATCCGGCATCCCCTTTGGTGGGGGAATTCGTTGGACGATGGCATCAAGCACCGCTTCGACGTTCTCCCCGGTTTTGGCAGAAATCTGCAACACGTCTTCTTTCTGAAATCCTAAAAGCTCAAGCGACTGGCGCGTTTCCGCGATTCTCGCATTCGGTAAATCAATTTTGTTGATAATGGGAATGACCGTGAGGTTATTTTCCCGAGCCAGTCGGAGATTGGCGAGCGTCTGGGCCTGCACACCCTGCCCTGCGTCAACAACTAACAGCGCCCCTTCGCACGCCGCTAAAGATCGGGAAACTTCGTAGGTAAAATCCACATGGCCGGGAGTATCAATCAGATTTAAGATAAAGGCGTCATTGCGTCCGTGCGTCATTGCGTCATGGTCTGACGTTGATGCGCTGACACGTTGATGCGCTGACGCTTCATACTTCATCCTCACCGGCGCAAGCTTGATCGTGATCCCGCGCTCCCGCTCGATAGGATTTGAATCAAGCAATTGAGCCTGCATGTCGCGTTTAGCCACCGTCCCCGTCATCTCCATGAGCCGGTCAGCTAAGGTCGACTTTCCGTGGTCAATGTGGGCAATAATGGCAAAATTACGAATATACGATTGCATGAAGCGATTATACCAGCTACTATCAAGCTATGTTGTATTTTTCCGAACTCAAAGGCAAGCCGGTGGTTACAGACACAGGTACAACAATCGGCAAACTCACGGATCTCGTATTTCTGGCGGCTGACCAACCCATGATCACAAAACTCGTGATCGGTACTCCAAAAGGTGAACTCCTCACTATCCCCGCTTCGCGGCTGAAGTCTCTCGTCCCGCCTATCACGATTACCGGCGACCTGACCGAAGACAGTTTGTCTCCAAACGAACTCTACATCACCAAAAATCTCCTGGACCAGCAAATTATCGACATAACCGGCAACAAAGTCGTCCGCGTCAACGACGTGGTCATCCAGGAACGCCCCACATTACTCATCGCCGGCGTGGACATCGGTTTTTTGGGCATCCTGCGCTGGTTCGGTGCGGATGAAACCGTTGGTAAAGTCTTACGCAACCTCGGCGTCGTCCTGACCTCCCGCTTCCTGTCCTGGACCGACTTTCAGCCCCTTGAGCTGACGCGCGGCAAAGTGGTCCTCAAAAAAGAACAGGATAAATTGGGAAATCTCATGCCGGAAGATCTGGCCGACCATTTGGAACAGATGACCGTAGAAAATGTGCTTCACGTGCTGGCACTTCTGCCGGAAGAGCGCGCCGCCGACGTCATAGAAAATCTCAACATTACCTTCCAAAGTTCACTTTTTGCCACATTCACTGCCAAGCGGAGTGCCAAAATCCTGACCCGCATCGATCCGGACGAATCCGTGGACATTCTTTTAACGCTCACAGAAGCCAAACGGTCGCAAATCCTCTCCCTTCTGCCTCCGGACAAGCAAACCGAACTCACGCGGCTTCTTGCCCTGTCCACGACCCCGATCGGCAACCTCATCACCTCGGAATTCCTGACCGTCTCACCCGAAGATACTGTGCGCCGGGTCCTTGCAAAAATTAAGGATCACACGCGCCACTTCTCTGCCCTGTCGTACGTGTATGCAATCAATAAAGCAGGCCAGCTCACGGGCGTCGTGAACCTGCACGAGCTCCTGCTCCAGTCATCTGACACACTCGTCTATCGCTTCATGACACCCAGTGTGGTAGTGATACACCTGGAAACGCCGGTCGAGATAGCTATCAAAAAAATGCTCAAGTATAAAGTAGAAGCCCTGCCGGTTATCGACAGCCGCAAAATGATGGTCGGCATCGTGACGTTTGATGATCTGGCAGAAACATTATTAAAGAAATTATGAACAGATTTCGCACTCTCCCCCGTCGACTGCTTATCATTTTAGCAGTCGTAGGACCCGGACTGATAACCGCATTTGCTGATAATGATGCAGCGGGGGTAGCCACCTATTCCGTGGCCGCGGCGCGCTACGGCTACAGCATGCTCACGATCCTCATCCCGATCACCATCGTTCTGGCCGTCACGCAGGAAATCGGCGGCCGCATCGCCATCGTATCGCAAAAAGGACTCGCAGACCTGATCCGTGAATGGTTTGGCATACGGGTCACCATCATCATGTTCCTGCTTTTGGCAGCGGTCAACTTCGGCGTCATCGTGCAGAATTTCACCGGGCTTAAGGCCGGATTTGAACTGTTTGGCATCAACCCCGCCATTTTTCTGCCGCTTGCGACGATCCTCCTGTTCCTTTTTATCGTCAAAGCGTCGTACAAAACCATCCAGCACTTCTTTTTCGTGCTGATTTTTTTCTACCTTACGTATTTTTTCTCCGCAATCCTGGCTAAGCCCGACTGGATGCTTGCGGCTAAGTCCTTGGTCGTTCCTACCGGCCTGGTTTCCGCGGGCTACCTGTTCACGGCCATTGCAGTCCTGGGGACGACGGTGACGGCCTGGGGCCAATTTTTTATCAATAGTTACGTAAAAGATAAAAACATACCGGTGGAAAATCTGCGGTATTCGCGGTGGGAAATATACATCGGGGCCATACTCACCGACCTGTTCTCATTTTTTATGATGGTGGCAGTCACGGCCACCATTTTTGTCCACAGGCTCCCCATAGCGGATGCGGCGCAGGCCGCCATATCGATTCGTCCATTTGCCGGGCCGTTTGCCGGTGCGTTGTTTGGTCTGGGCCTCATCGTCGCGGGATTTTTGGGCGCGATCATCGTGCCGCTTACCACGGCATACGCGTTTTCCGAATTTTTCGGATTTTCCGGAAGTTTGGACGAACCGTTTCACAAAAGCAAAACCTTTTACCTCCTGTTTCTCGTGCAGATTGTCGCAGGGCTCCTCGTGACTATGCTCCCCAACATCTCACTCTTCCGCATTACCTTGGCTGCTAATTTCGTGAATGGCGCGATTTTACCCATCATTTTCTTTTTCCTCTATCGCCTTGCCAATAACCGCAATCTCATGGGCCGCTACCAAAATACCAGATTGCAAAATATCCTGCTCGTCGGCGCAGGCGTGGTCATCACGATTGCGTCACTCCTGGGAATTTCGGGGCAAGTGATGGGGTGGTAAATTTTTTGAGCATTTAGGGACGGTCCTTGATTATATTGTTCTTACGCTCCAAATATTGCATAGTTTCTTAATATAAAACTGCTTCTTATCTGGAGCGAACTGACAACCTTTTCCAGGACCGTCCCTAAACTTCCGTTTGCTTCAAAATGAGACCTATAGTAGAATCTCCTTATGTTTTCCAAAGAACAGGAAATAGAGAACCTGCTGGAAAAAGAATCTCATTTACCGGATCTCTTTGCCCGGTTTCTTGCGCCCATTGCTCCTGATAGTACGGTTTTTTGTCTGGGTTCCGGACCCGGAGGTGAGTTGCCGTTTGTACGCACTCTCGCCCCCTCAGGACGCGTGATTGCTTTTGACAATACGCTTGATCAAAAAACACAGGCTCATTCCGTCCTTCTTGCAGCAGTTGCCCGGACCCAATGGTATCCCCTCGATCTCTCTGTAACGAGTGCAGAAGGTTTAAGAGAACAGTTTGGATCACCCCATCTCGTCATCTGCAGGCATCCGGATGTTCATGAACATCCCTTTTGGATCAATCACCTGACCGATTGGAGTAAATACGTAAAAGAAAACGAAGGTCAACTTTTGGTAACCACGTATGACAAACTTGAACAACTTGATATTTTAAAGAGTTTGCTCGAAAAGAAAATAGTCCCCAGTCGAATCGATAGGTATACAAAGGGGTACACATACAGACCTTCGTGGAGTCTGAAAAGTTTCCAATCAGATAATTTTGTGTTTGTCGTTGAAGGTAGTGGCATTTAGGGACGGTCCTTTGATATATTGACAGGACGCTCCAGAAATGACATAGTTTTATTTGTATGCCCAGGGGACCGCGTATATCATACGAACAGGCCTTCTACCACGTATACAACCGCGGAGTGGCAAGGCTTCCTATCTTTCAAGACGCAAGCGACTATCGCAGATTTCTCAAACGGCTCGTTGAGCTAAAAACCAAAAAAGGCTTTGATCACAGCATCTACGCCTACGTCCTCATGCCCAACCACTTTCACCTCCTGATCCAAACGCAAAAAACGCCGATATCAAAAATCATGACATCGCTGACGACTAGCTACTCTATGTACTTTAATAAAACCTATCATCGCGTGGGACCGTTGTTTCAAAATCGCTTCAAAAGCAAACTCTGTAATAAAGACGCATACTTCCTCGGCGCTTCCCGATACATCCTCCTCAATCCTATAGAAGCCGGACTTGCAAAAAGCCTGGAAGACTATCTCTGGAGCAGCTACCAAGAATTATATGGGGAGCTTGATGTGGCGATCATTGATCGGGAAGACGTGTCTCTCCTTATCGGTACCACACAAAAAGAAAAGGAGGGGTATCGATCGTTTCTTTTGGATGGGATCAAGAATCTCAAAGAGATCACCGGTGAGTACACGCTGGATCGGGAGATTGAAGGCTCCCCGCTTTTTCAGTCACTCTCTCAAAAAAAATACTTACGAAGAAAACGCATGCGATAAAGTGCTTCTTCCCTGGACTGTCTCAACAAGCTTTCAAAGGACCGTCCCTAAATCCTCGTCCCTAAATCCTGTTAAAGTCGCTTAAGGAGCTGGCCAAGGCCGGTTATGAAGTACTCCCGTCCCTAAGATGCATATGTAAACCCTACAGCCAACGAAAAATGATGCTGGCCCTGATGTCCCGGACACTCCTTGCGATGTAAATCTATTGCAGCTTGTTGTACTTCTACAAAGTCTCCGCCGTACTCTAACACACCGTCTGTCTCGCAAAAGGGAACTTCTTTTCCCGGAAAATTCCATAATAGTCCCGCAGCACCTAACGGCTCGCAGTAAAAAACAACTCTCGCGGTTCCTCCTCTTCCTTTAGTTTCCTGATGAGGAACACTTGCTCGTGCTCGTAGGTTTTCTATCGACCACATCATATATCTCCTTTCTTATACTCCCTCTCCATGCAGAAGTCAAAAATTTGCACTAAAAACTTTTTTGAGCCTTGTCATGCTTTTGGGGTCGTAGATGGAAGAGGTGAGGACTTTTTTACGGATTTCGATTGACCAATGCTTTATCATTCTCTTGAACAGACGAATCTAGAATTACTATAACGTCATGATATCCAAAAATGCTTTTGGGGTCACGATGAGCGTGCGGCCATGGGAGCCCAAGGTCAATAGATCTTTGTCCCCAGTCACGAGATAGTCAGCACGGCCGGCGACAGCCGCCTCCAAAAGCATATTGTCCTTGGGATCGCGGGAGAGGCGAATACGTTCTTTTGGATTCACTTTACCCGCTTTGCTCTGCATAAGATCGGATAGTTCATCGAGAGTGGACTGAGGAACCGAAAACTTCTGGAGAGTTATGAGGATTTCGGCTAAAACGTCAGGAGACATAACAACTTCGATTCGAGTCGACTGAAATAAGCGCAATACCGCTTCCGCGTTCCCGCCGTAGAGGATGCCGGAAACAAAAATGTTCGTATCAACCACGACCCTGGGGATTTGCGATGAGATCATACGCTGCCTCTTCCGTCAGTTTTTTAACGTTTATTCCTCGTTTTTTCGCCCATCCGGCAAACGCCCGCTTTCCCTGTACCAGGACTCGATCAAACCGCAGCGACCAAAGCTTCTCCTCATCCGCCGCATCCTTAAGGAATGTGTCGTAGGGCACGAGGACTGCATCGGGCATACTGTCACGGACTATGACGACGGAATTTTTTGTGCGTGCCACCTGCCCAACCACGTCAGAGAGGGTGTTGCGTACCTGAGTAATATTTAATATCTGTTGCATATAGCGTACATCGTATCGTACATCAAAAATATTGTCAAGGAGCGAGATATTTTTTGAGCTTGGCAATGCTAGCTGGATCGTAAATTGAGCAGGTGAGGACTTTTTTGCCGGTCTTGGCAAAAAGGGCTCGTGCTTTCCGTATCATACCGGGTGAAACCAAGTCAGACTTGGTCAATAATAGTATTTCCGGCTTTTTGAGAAGTTCAGGACTAAACGCGCCGAACTCACTCCTGATGGTTTCGTAGGATTTCATGGGCGCCGGATCGGTAAGGTCGATGCAGTGAAGGATAATCTTGGTTTTTTCGATGTGGCGCAAAAAATCAATGCCCAACCCTTTTCCTTTCGACGCGCCTTCTATGAGTCCAGGCAGGTCGGCAATGGCAAGGGTCCCCAGCATGCCGACCGTCGGATCAAGGGTGGTAAAGGGATAATTTGCAACCGTAGGCCGGGCATTGGTGAGGGCGCCCAATAAACTGCTTTTGCCGGCATTAGGAAGGCCCACAAGGCCAATGTCTGCTATCAACCGAAGCTCGAGAAACAACTCCCGACTCTGCCCTTCCCCGCCTTTTTCCGCGTAGTGGGGAGACTGATTGGTAGCAGATTTAAACTCGGTGTTTCCCCGGCCTCCCTTGCCGCCTTGGGCGATGAGACGCGGGCTTTTGGTATCCGTCATTTCAAAGACTTCTCCGGAGGCTATATCCGTCATCCGCGTACCCGGGGGAACCAGAATCGTGAGGTGGGGGGCGTTTTTGCCAAACATCTTTTGGCCTTTTCCGTCTATCCCACGGGCGGCCTCGATCTTTTTCTTGTACCGGAACTCCCGGAGGTCCCGGACGTTGTGGGAGGCAATAAAATAGATGGAACCGCCGTTTCCGCCGTTTCCGCCGTCCGGGCCGCCATTTCTTGTAATGGCGTCCCTGCGGAAATGCGCCGACCCGTCTCCCCCCTTCCCTGCAATTACGATAAGTTTGATATTATCGACAAGCATAGGGATATTGTAGCACGATGACAGAGGTTGCTCCCATAGTATAAAAAGATATTGTTTGATTGATTGACAGAGAGATTATTCTTGAGTAGTATGGGGTCATGCTTACTAAAAATGATCTGCAAAAAATTAAAACCGTCGTTGATGACTCGCTTCATTCAGTAAAACAAGACGTCTCGACACTTAAAACCGACGTTTCTATGATAAAAACAGATATGGGTGGCATCAAAGACAAACTCGATGAACTGTATGACTTCAGCGTACACGCCGTTGGCAATATCTTAGATTGGACCAATGAAATCCATACAACTATCGTCAAAAAGAAATTACCGGAACGTTTAGAACGTCTTGAGAAACATTCAGGTCTTGGACAATTTGCAGATTAATAGCACCATTTTTTAAAACCTCAAAGCCCCAGCCGCTTGCAAAGTGCTTCTTCCCTGGACTGTCCCAACAAGCTTTTCAAGGACCGTCCCTAAACTTACGCTCCCATGGCGTACTTATGAAGAATGCTTGCCGCAAGGGTCTGGTAGGGCATACCTTCGGCGATGGCTTTGGTTTTGAGCGCATGAACCGTAGCCGCGGAAAGACGGAGATTGATATTACGGGTTTTTTCGAGCGTAAATTTGGCATAGGAGCGGTACCGTTCGATTTCTTTTTTCAAAAGAGGCACCACACGCACCTTCCCTGCCTCTATGGCACGTTCAATCTCCCGTTCCTCGGGATCTAACACTAAATTTTTGAATGGATTATGGATAGTTTTCATGATCCTCCTTTCTCAACATAGACCCTCGTATATTTTCGGCTCGGAAATATCGTTTTTAAAAATGTTTTTTCGTCATCTTCGACAAACGGCACCACGTACGCATAGTCTTTCATAACGATGACAAAAACCTGTTGGTTGGGATACCGCTTTTGGTTGGGATGCGGAAATCTCCCCACCGCACCATTCTCGAGCAACACGTCAAGCACGTCTTCAAATGATATATTGCGTTCCCGCTTTAACTTTTCGTTTTTGACCGGATCCCAAGCCACAAACTTCATGTCTTTTATACTATATGACAAATGATATGATTTGTCAATATGCTTTTTTCTTTATTGTGGCTTCCCGGACCATCACGTGGTGGGAAAAGAAGATATTTCTGAGGCTACGCTGCGGGAGGGGTGGGAGAGGATTTAAAACTGCTTCTTCCCTGGACTGTCCCAACAAGCTTTTCAAGGACCGTCCCTAAATTTAATTTTTGCAAGTAAGCCTATAGATATGGTATACTAGCGGGCATGAACGCGCAGGGAATGGAAAATGAAGAGCGATTAAGGGTGCATGCCTCGGAATTACGAAGCGCGTCGGTTGGGGAGGCGTGCCAACGGGTTGGCGATCTGGTAACGGAGATCATGGAGACTTATCCCGATCTGGGAGTTGTCGAGCAGTATCGCCTCATCGCCGAAGGCTTACCCGGACGGGTGGATGAGGATCTGCAGCGCAAACTATTAAAGAAAGCTCAATATAATGATAGCCAAGCGATAAGCGCAGTTCTCATGTTAAATCTAACGTCAGTGTTTAGCCAAGTTGAACCATTTTTTAACGGCGATCAAGAACGGGACGACGAATTGGTCTGCGCAGGTCTACTCGGGCTGTTGGAACGCTTGCCGCGCATCAATAGCAAAGAACAGCTTAAAATTCAGGTGCATAATGCCGCCCGCGAAGGAATTGTTGCGTTTCTGCGGAAGAATGAAGGAGTGAATTCTGGTTTGACCAGATCCGGCGTAGCCGGAAAGGTGCAACAAGCAGCAGATAATCTTCTGGCAGACTGGCCATGGGGAGCGAGTGGACTAAGACTACAAGAGTTGGCTCAGGATTTAGTCAATGACGACTCGTATCCTAAAAATGCTCCGGGCACAAAGACGGTGTATGAGTATTTATCGGGGCGCATGCAAGAAGCTTCTGATGTGTCAGAAGCGAGTGACGACGTGGAGGAAGTGGTATATGGGATATTGAGAGATGAGGCAGTAAAAAAACAAATGGCTCTTTTGCCGGAGCCGGGGCGGCAAACGCTAGAGATGTATTTCTGGCAGGACATGACTCTTGAAGCGATCGGAAAGCACTTTGGTCTCTCAAGAGAGGGAGCCAGGATGAGGTGGCAGAGTGCCCTACGAAAATTGCGGTATCCATCGAAATCTCAATCCTATCGGTAAATCAGGTCGCCCGGGCAATGCCGCCGTGAGCAAGTTTTAAAAAAGCATTTTCATGCGCTGCATGAAAATAATTTCTCTCGACCGTAAGATCCTTAATGGGAAACTGGATATAAAACCCTTCCTTCGGCCCATCAGAACAAAGCACCGCTTTTGTCCCATCCGGCAGGGTAACGTCACAGGTGTCCCCTTCATGTATGATGCGATCCACCACCTCACCGCCGCCGCTATACACATCACATCCAAAATAAAGCCCTTTCCCTAGTTCCATGCCGTTCATAGGGGTGATGATAGCAAAAAACGGGAGGGAAAACAAAAAGTAATGTATTTGGCGTTGCGGTCGCAGGGATAAATACATTACTTTACTCTTCCCTACATCTGCTCCAATGTTTCTATACCCAGGAGATATAACCCGTTTTTGAGGACTTGTGAAGTCGCGGCGGTGAGGGAAAGGCGCAGCTTGGCGGTATCGTTGCGTCGTTGCGTCGTTGCGTCAGTGTTTTTTTGCGTTGACGCGCTGATGCGTTGACGCGCTGATGCTTCTCCCAGTATCGCGTGTTTTGCATAAAACAAATTAAACGCCTGGGCGAGTCTGAAAAGATACGTACACAGCACATTTGGGGCCAACTGACTAGCTGCCTGGGCCACAATCTCCGGAAAGTAATTGATCAGCCGGGCCAGAGCACGCTCTTCGGGATTCAAGGATGCGTCGGTGCGTCGGTGCGTCGGTGCGTTATTGTCTGACGTTGATGCGCTGATGCGCTGATGCGCTGATGCGCTGATGCTGCCTGCGCGCCGCAACACGCTTCGCGCTCTTGCATAGGTGTATTGAAGGTACGGCCCGGAGTCGCCGTCAAAGGATACCGACGTTTCTATATCAAAGGCGATCTCACTGACAACTCCTACTTTCAACATGGCATATTTCACCGCTGCCACCGCTGCCGCTTCTGCAATCTTTTCTTTATCCAGTACCTTGTAAGGTTGGACCTTTAAAGGTGATACGGATTTATCGAGTATGGTATAGATTGATTTCTTTGCTTCATCCAGAAGCCATTCACCTAAAACCACATTGCCGCTACGGCTACTCATTTTTCCGTGCTTAAGCTTAACCCAACCCGCAATCAAATGGTAAAATTTATCACGCAATTCAGAAAAAAGTTGTGATTGCGCTTCAAAAACCACCTGAAAATATCCTGCCTGCTCGGGACCCACGACACGGATGATGAGCGTTGGTCGCTTGGTCCATTTGGTAAGGTCGTGATACTGCAACGGACCCAATCCCATATCTTTTCCCTCATACGTCGGATTACCTTCCCCGGTAATGAATACCCGATTGTGAAGTCCAAATTTCTCCCCCGGAAAAATAATCGCACCCTCACTTTCCTGAAAAATACCCTTTTTCAATCCTGCCAGGACATTGCGTTTTCCCGTCTCATAGACTTCACTCTCGAAGTAATTTCGTTTATACACCGTACCGACGCGCTGATAGATGCCTTCAAAGTAATCCAAACTCCATTGGCGACTTTCCTGGTACAGTGGGTACACTTCCGGATCCTTCGCATAGATCTTTTTATTGATATCTCCGATTTCTTTCTTTACCGTATCATTTTCCTCAAATTTCCCGCTTCCGGCGGCATACGCACCCCCGAGAAAATCCACCTTTGTTTTGCCATCTGATTTTCGAATTTTATCAAGTTGATTGCTTATCTCGTCTATTCGCAGCAGTGCGTAAACACATTTTGCGATATGCATACCAACATCACCTTGATAACTCGAGTGGATTACCTCTGCGCCAACTGCCTCAAGGAGTCTCGCCACCGATTCACCAATCGTAATATTACGAAGGTGCCCGATATGAAAGGCTTTATGGGTATTGGGATCTCCAAACTCAACCATGATCCCCTCGCTCTTTTTTATTTTGCTCGTCCCAAAGCCCTTTCCTTGTTTTAGCACTTCGGAGATGACACTGCTAAGTCTAGCCTCGGACAAAAAGACGTTGATGAACCCCGGCGGGACGACTTCTACCCGGTCAATAGCCTGTAATATGGGAGATAGGGATAATTTGGGTGATACGGGATGACCGTGTTTGCCTATATTCTGAATCTGTACCTCACTTTCGACTTTCGACTTTCGACTTTCGACTCCTTCCTTGACCTGTAGTGCTATCTTCATCGGCGCCTTCTTGAGAGATTTAGCCAAAATCATCGCAATATTGGTGGTGTAGTCTCCATGAGCGAGATCCTCCGGAACTTCGACCTCCGGCACCATATCGGGAATGCCCATTTCTTTGAGGATGTCTGAAATAAGTATGACAATCTGATCTTTCATAGATACTGTTCTGACGGCCTATATCCAATCAAAGCCAGGCTTTGAAGGTAACTTGACAAATACATATAGGCCTCATATAATGATGATATCACGATGACTGGATAGGCCTAAGGTTTCGACCGACCGCCGATGCCAGTCACATGTTTTTTTGTTAGCTCTAGACTTCCCCGTAACACATCAACCCGCACGATAAATCTGGAAAATGGCTTCAAAAGCCGTGAATAAAATTTGTTTGGTGCCAATACAAGCAGCAATTTATTCGTATTTGCAAGATATTCTACTAAACAGTAAAAGTCACCATCTCCAGAAATAATGATCGCCTTTTGATACCTTTTATATTCAATCATTGAATGTAACACTAATTCCGCATCAACATTTCCTTTGACTGTTCCATCGGGTAATTCCAGTGTTGGTTTCAAAATAACAACATATCCCATCTGCTGCATCTGAGTATACAGCGCTTCGTTGCCAGGCTTATACCCGATGAAGGCATACGCGTGGGTGACGTTATATTTATTTCTTAAATATTGTCTAAATTTACGCCAATCCAATTTCCAGCCCTGAGAACGAATCCCTAAGTTCAAATTCTGACTATCGATGAAGGCGTAGTTGCTCTTTGACGGTTTCATGATCACTCAATAATACCAAGCTTTCAGGCAAAAGCAAACCGTCCGCTCAAGCCTCATCCCCTAAAGAGAGGAAGAGGCCCGAACAGACGGTGTGAGAAAATACTTTACTACAGGCCGTAGCAACGTGTCAAGAGGGAAAAAATAAGCCACGAAAAACCGTCCGTTATCAATTCAAAGCCTGGCTTTGATTTCTGCAGTGTTAGGGCTCGAAGGGGCACCAGGAGTCTGCGTTAAAGACAATTTTATTTTCGTCTAGAGCAGCTATTACAGAAGTTGGATTATCTTTATCACCCAATCGATGCTTAAGAAATACCTTATCATTACCCGGAAACGGCCAGCCGCTTCTTGCCGATAATTCCATCAGCGCGCTATAGGTAGTATGCCGTCCTTCCGGCAAACCGCCGATAGACACGCAACCATCCGATGCCCAATCAGACAAACTATCAGTAGAGAGTGCTTCCAGTGACTCTCCTCCCCCTCCGGAACCATCAAGACCAGGCGTGGGCTGGGGTGTACCCGGAATCGATGACGGATCGATTCTCCGTGATTCCCCGAGAAACGATGCTGCGTACGTGAGGCTTAGTAATCCACCCGCGATAAGCGTAGGAACTTTATGTCTCCATACAAAATCACCTGCTCTAGACACAACTCGTGAGACAAACTCTGCCTGGATCGGCATAGGCGCACAGTATACTTCATAAGGGAAAAACGAACAAGGCGTCACACTCATAAAACTGCTTCTTACCTGGAGCGAACTGACAACCTTTTCTAGGACCGTCCCCAAATCCTCAAATCCTCTCTTGACTTTCGATGAATATCGAAATACAATACATTTGTTATGAAGAAAATCGAAACAATATGGCATCACCTTCTCTTTCTCGCCCTCAACGAGGGTATCTTTCGCCATACCCAACAGGATCTCGCACAACACTTTAGCATATCATTAAGTACCGTCCACCACGCTCTAGCCACCCCCACAGCTATCGGCGCCATACGAAAGGAATCCAAATTTTTTGTCCTCGCCGACCCAATCAAGCTTCTCTATTATTGGGCAAGCGTCCGCAACCTCAAGCACCAAATCATCTATCAAACATACGTCAACGCGAGCATTCAGGATATTGAAGGGCTTGCCTTACCCACGAGCATCTTTGCCTGTTACACCGCCGGGAAAATGATCCTGGGTGAGGCTTCTGCGGATTATGCCGCCGTCTACTTCTATGATGATAAAAAACACCTCAAACAGATGCAGGAACGCTACCCCTTCAACGCACACAAGCCTGCAAATGTGTATGTTTTAGAAAAAACAGAGCATATGGATGGCCAATATACGACCCTCCCTTTGACCTTCGTGGATATCTGGAACCTGCCGGATTGGTACGCGAAAGATTTTACCCGCGCGCTGGAGGAAAAAATTCATGCCCTATTATCACGACATCATCACTGATCAAAGCTGGCAGGAGCTCATACAATTGAATAAGCTCATCCCGTTTGTCCTCATCGGGGGCTGGGCAACGTACCTGTACACGAAAACGCTCAAATCCAAAGATATTGATATCGCAATCGACTATCCGGCGCTTTCAGCTCTTAAAGAATCCTACGACGTGCAGAAAAACGACCGCCTGCACAAATATGAAGCCGTCAAAGGACCGGTCGCCATTGATATCTATCTCCCCCACTATTCCACGCTCGGTATGCCGGTCGAACAGATCATGAAGCAGTCCCGCCTGCTCGACGGATTTTCCGTTGTCGACCCCGATCTCCTCTTTGCTCTTAAAATGATTACTCTCAATGACCGCGGCCGCTCGCCAAAAGGACGAAAAGACTTTTTGGATCTCCTTGCTCTTGCCCAAACCGGGATATGTACGTATGAAGCAATCGTACAACTTCTTTCTTCCTCTCATCAAAACACAGTGGTAGCTTCTTTCAGAGCATTCTTAGACGAAACAACACAGGTCCCGGAACTCAACATCACCACCCACCAATACGCAAAGCTCAAAAAGATACTCCTCAACAGCTTCGGCTGATAATAAATCTGTTTTATCGTAGCTCAAACACGACGGTCACGGTCCGGGCCGGTTTGAGGGCAAAAGATCCCCAGTCCACCGCGGACCACGGGACAACGAGAGAAACGCCGGTTAAAACAAGGCCAGCCAGAAGAAAACCAAGAAAGGACAAAAGAACTGTTTTCATGCCCACTTCCAGCCTACCACCAGCGCCGCGACGGTGCAAGTGACGGGATCATTATGGAATCGGGACCACGCTGCTGGGCACCCCGTCTTTGTATTCCCGACCGTCAAACACGAAAGTAGTTATCCAAAACGAATTCATACTGCTGGATGAGGATTCTTTTAAGTTGCACAAGAGAGTTTTGCTCATAAAAAGATATTAAGGCTTTTTTATAATCTATCTCGCTGACAGCCCGATACGATAATGGGTAATAATCATGCGCCAAAAGTATGGCATTGGCAAACATGCGGGAAGTACGTTTGTTACCGTCTCCAAACGGTTGAATATAGGCAATCATGCAGGAGGCAATGAGGGCTTTTTCAAAGGGATGACTGGCCGAATTTAAAGTAACAGTTAATGTATCTAAGGCCTCGTTAATTTGCCATTGGTTATCCAAAGGGAGATACCTTGATCCAGTTATTGCTACCGGATGTTTTCTAACTCCGGGTTCTACGTTAAGGTTTTGAATCAAAATATTGTGCAATTGAGTAATGTCAGATAGATTTATGATTTTGAAATCCTTTCTATTAGTAAGAATGGTGTCGAAAGCTGTTTTATGATTAAGAATCATGGCCGTTTCCTCGGTTGTGTGTCCGGGGGGAGTTTGACCAGATTTGATTAGGATTTCGGTTTCCAGTAGCGAATACGTGTTCCCTTCGATTTTGGATGATTTCCAGGCCAAGTCAATGACAAAACGTTCCAGTTCTCTTTTGGCAATAGTGTTTCCTAATTTGGCTATTTGACTGTCAATGCTTTTGTAGATGCCGTCTAAATACAATATTTCTTTGGAGGTCAAAAGATTGTTTAAATGATCAAAGACTTCAAAATTGAAATGGATGGGGTTATCTCCTAAAGAAACTTTTTTGACGGATCCGAGAAGGGGGTTCTGATCTATTTTGAAATAAATCGTGGCTTTACCGCGGCCGGAGCTTTTGACCAGATATTGAGAGATTAAGGTACGGAGATCGCGGAACAGAGTGGGTTTGGAGACCTTTTCGGTCAGTAATTTTTGCAACTGATTCCGTGATAATGACCTATTATTTAATAATTTAAGTATTTTCCGCTGTCTTGAGGTTAAATACGTTTCATCCATACGGCTTTTATCGTATCATAATGAAACGCATTTGTCCATACCCATGAAACGTATTTCACTAGTTAGGGATTTATCCACACCCCGTCTTTGTATTCTCTTCCTTGAAACACCAGATCTCTATAATATCTATATAATTCAGGGAATATCCCTTTGAATTTTAAACTATCGGCATAATAGACTGCAGCAAGATCAGCAAAGTTTTCTGTAGAGGCTTCGAAATTGTGATTAACGAGTGCTTCTATATATTCAGGGTCGGCATTATAGCCGTCGATGGAGAAATAGAATTCCTGCATTACTTGCCTTATTTTTTCTATTTTAGCCTCGGGGGGTATGGTTCCGGCGTCTCCTGGTCTATCGTAGGCCCATCCCATGTAATAGTCGAAGGACTGATTCATCACAGGAGCCAAAGCACTAAAATCATTTGAACCAGCTCCTAACGTTCTATACTGGACTCGATGGGTCAACTCGTGAATTAGCAAATGCACTAGTGTAGCCTCGCCTCCTTCATAGCGGCTTGGACAGCCATTTACAAATAAATTATCATCATCCGGCCAATACGCCCCTCCATTACAATAGCGGAATTCTGGATTAAACAAAATACTGTTAGCTTCGTCGTTAGAAATATCAATGATCGCACCTCTACAGAAAGATTCAGGTAAACTATCACACACTCTTTTGATAATTTCTAAGTATTTATCATCAAAATTACTCATCCTGATTAAGGTATTTTTATATATTGTAGCCGAGGTAGGAGTCCCGTAAATATTGAAGGGATACATTTCGGAAAGGCTTGGATAAGAGTAATTTTCAAGGCAAATTTTTCCGTCAGCAGAGCATTGAGAATCCGGGGTACATTTACCCACCTCAATTTTATTTGTTGGTTGATGGATGTTGGTAGCGTATATTTTTCCGTCGGTGCAGGTGTATGTTTCCACCAGAGGAGGAATACATCTCTCATCGAAGTTCTTCATAGACATTGAGGTTAATTTAGATAGGCCAATTTTATCGAAAATATTCATAACGCCCTTTTCCGAAGCGGAAATAGTACAATCGGAAAGATTGACGGCAGAGGCGACTGCGGCAAACCCGGCCGCAATGCCCGCGCCAAATTTTTTCTTCTTGTCCTCACCTCCCCCACCGCCGGCGCCGCCAAATAACATTTCCAACCTATCTGCAGTTGCATTCAGCCCTGCTGCAACGCCGAGGGCAATCTTACACCCCATCCCTCCCCCGACTGATACCGGGCCGCTTGCGGCGTAGGCTTGAGGAAGAAGGGAAAAGTTGGTTGACAATGCCAGTGATGGAATGATAGAGTCAGAGATGATGTTTTCCGTTTCCCCAAAAACATTTGCTTCCGTATCCGCAGGCATATTCATCAATCTCACGTCCGGATGGATTGGATTGCTGCTCATAAGTCCAGGACTTACCCAGGCATCGCCATGGGAATATGCCAGACTATTGCTTACTAATTTCCCGTCTGTTATAGTGGGGTTATTCGCTTCACTTTGGTTTACTGAAAGGAGTGCCAACTTATGATCCAGAATATCCGGCTTGAAGATTTTTTGACCAATACGAGTATTGCCTATATGCTCGTTGTTATCGCTGGCCTTTTGCTTGCGCATCTGTTCCTCAAAACTCCCAAAAAATCCTCCAGCAAGTGAGGTGTTCGGCAATAACGGGATACCAGTCGGTACCCGTCTGGATACCGA
>JBBTTP010000082.1:20959-23792 GCA_038064215.1 Patescibacteria group bacterium
CAAGTGAGGTGTTCGGCAATAACGGGATACCAGTCGGTACCCGTCTGGATACCGATCCAGCGCCGTCACAATTATTCTGTACTAAATCATCCGCCGCCTTTCTCATCGCATCCGCCATCGCTTCTGCCGCAGGCTTGAGCACCAATTCTAAAGCCGTCCCCTCCGCCTGCTGATCAACCTCAATAATGCCCTGTATTTTTAACTGAGAATCTAAAATTAACTTACCGCGTGTCTGTGTAAGCGCATCAATAAATACATCAAGGGCTGGAGGGTGTATTGCGCTCAATGCTAGCACAAATTGTTTCATATACTCCTCCTCGCCCATCTTTGATTGCTTTGCTCGCTTCGCTAACGCCATTTTTAACCGTTGTATTCGTTTCGTCTCATTAGAAGCACGAAATTCATCTATTCCGTATGCCCACTCCCTGTAATATTTAGTAAAGATTTCTTGAATATTTTGATTCCACATTTCCGGTGTTATCTGTATTTCAGGCGTTATCTCTGTATTTGAAATCTGCATAGACGTTATAAGAAAAGTTCGGATATTTTGCGCAAATGCAACACTACCAGCAATATATTCATCAGGTGTAAAAAGGATCGGGATGAGACTATACTTAGTAGAATCATCCGTGGCAATATCTTGTGCGACAATCGTATCTAAAAATGATATATCATCAGGTAACATGCCCAAATTGAGATTTTTAAGAATTCTCCGATCATTTTCAGTTCGTGCAATAACAATAAAATCGTGATCTGATGTATCCTCAGTAATCCAGACAGAGCTACCCACGGGAATTGCCACGTAATTATTCGGATCTATATTATTCTTTTTGAGAAACGACAGAAAAAGTTCAGCACCTAATTTTCGGTGCCCTATCGTCATTTGAGTTAATAACGGATGTTGCCAAACGTTGGTTATAAACTGTTGAAGCTCTGCGATAGCAGGTGATCGCTCTTGTTCTGTCTGCCCGCCGCCGATGGAACCCCCTCCCCCGCCGAGGCCTTCGGAGGGAACTGACGCCTCCTCTGAAGGGACACTCTGAAATGTTTCGGTGAACTGCTGGAGTACGCCTGAAGCATCATAATAGGAGATCGTCACCGTACCGGAGGATGCAGGGAGACCGTTTTCTTTCATATCCGCAGCAATTGCATCCAGAATGCTCTTTGCATTCATCGGTGTATGAAGCCCAACCGGAAGGAGCAAAGAATGCGGGGTCGCGCTATCGGAAAGTGTGTATGTAATACTGCTGGGAACTCCGTCAAACGTAAAAGTGTCTGATGTCAGGATGAAAGGCTGTGAGACTTCCACAGAGGCCGGTTTAGGAGGTGTTTCAAGAGGAATGACCGACGGGCGAAGCCAGGGGGTGAAGCGATATAAGTTTTTTTGTACTGCATCAACCCGCCCCTGCCAAAAAATATGCCATGGCTGGCTCACCGTCGATGTATATATAAAACTCATTATCGCCAATGTTCCGGTAAGAATAAGCATAGTCATTCCCTGCATTTTTGTGAGGATAAAATTACGTAATAAGGGATATGTGACAAAGATAGCTATGCTTATTGGGACAATACTAAATGCTAATACATCGGGCACGTCTATATTTTCAATATGAAAATTTGCTTGAAAAAACTCAAGGAAAATAGAAAAAAATGGAAGGAAAAATAATGCAAAAAATAGTATAAATTTTGATGAAGATTTCTTGATAAATGCTTCAGTTACCATTTTACTTCTTGAGAGAAGAACATGAGATGTAGCTCCTACATAAGCAAATATATCTCTGAATTGTCCTAAAATAACGTCGGCAAAGCCTTTACCAAATGTATTTTTAAAGAAGTAATAGATTGAAGTGAATCTTTCAATATTAGGATTAGAATCGAATTTTCCCAATTTAATGGCAGTATTCATCAAGGTCGACATTTGCGTAAAAAATCCCAATGAAAAAAGTAATATAGATCCGAAAAGGATACTGTGGAGCACCATATCTTCTAATTCTGAAAATTCTTGGTAATCAGGATGCTGCGCAATAATTTCTGTACCCGTGATAGTAACTCCGGAGATAGTAATGCTATGGTTGGCGGGGAAATAAAGAGAAGTATTTTCGATGATACTGCCTGATTTTATAGTAGCATTTTCTGGATTTTTTATGCTGTAAGGAAGACCGATTACATCTCCCCGATTCACGAGTGTTTGATTATTAAGAATCTTGACAATAGCATATGGATTAAGAAAAATCCTGTTCATTTGTATATGTTGGAAATATTTTTCAATACGATTGATGAAATGAACAGATCGAATTTTACTGATGATCGGATCAAGATTGTATCTAATGAAAGCGGACACTTTAGATATCAGACCAACTAATTCCTGTGTCTTTTTCTCTCCTGTAGACCAACTATTTTTCCATATATAAACAAAAGAAGAGTTAGTTTTAGCTTGGTTTGCTTGAATACGGTAACTGTCGATATCTGCACGGAGGGCTTGAGTGAGGAGGGTGAGGATGGCATCGTGCTGGGAAGGTGGGGCACGGCCGAAGACCTCGTCTGCCTTCTCCTTTCCAACGATTGCTTCTACATCAGCTCTGGTGAGATTCTCTGCGGTAAAATCAGGGTGGGCTTGAAGATACGCTGCAAAATTGGGAAGGATTGCTTGGGTAAGCTCTGATGCAGCTTGTTGGATAGATTGATCCATGCCGCCTCCCCCACCGAGGGCTTCTGGTAAAATTGCTGTTGTGATTGTCACGACCGACGGTTCGACTGCGACCATAAGGACATCTCTAATCTTTTGAATAGCTCCACGCACCGCCGGTGAACAGCCGCCACTTCCGCCACCCAC
>JBBTTP010000083.1:0-3959 GCA_038064215.1 Patescibacteria group bacterium
CCCTGTCAAAAATATACAGCTTCTTATCGGTTCCGCCGGCGGCGATAAAACTGCCATCATCGGCGATGTCAATTCCGCCCAAAGACGCATTTACTTTCCAAGAGGCAATCGGGCTATTTTTATCTTTATCAAAAATGTAGGCGTCTCCGCCAAAAGTCGCCGCGCCAATATACGTTCCATCGGGCGTAAAATTTAACGCCCTCACAGAACTGCCTTGAGGTGCCGAAAACTTCCAAAGCGGTACCCTTGAATTTTTGGAAAAAAGAAACACTGCGCCCCCGTCAGACTCGCTCCCAACGGCAGATAATGATCCGTCAGCAGAGATTTTTGCCCTATGTACCGGGGAATCACGTGTTAATTGTTCGCTTTTAATGAGCGGCTTGTTTGAGTCTTTGGAAAAAAGATAAAATCTTTTGTCCGGACAACCGGTTGAACCTGACACAAGCGCACCGTTATTTGACAACGAAACATCATGGAAATTACCTGCAGCATGGTATTGCCACAAAGGTTTACTGCTTTGAGTGTTCCATAGAATTAAGAGGTTAGAATTGACATTTGACTCCTCTCCGGCTGTGGCAGCCGCGACGAAATTACCGTCTTTTGATATAGCCACATTGTACGCTTGCCCTCCCATCTCATATTGCCAGACAGGTTTGCTTGATTTTTTATCAAACAGGATAATTTTATTGCCGATGGAAGCCACAATTTTACTTCCGTCAGACGATATGGCAACTCCTCCTTTGACATCGTCTCCAATCGGCATACCTTCCCCGTATTTAAATTCCCAAACAGGTTTGTCTATTTTAGCAGTATCAAACAGGAAGACCCTGTAAGAAGTTTTAGCCGCCAGATACTTTCCGTCGTCCGAAAAAGCAATACCCCCAACCCATTCTTTGCCCGTGGAATAACTCCCCACCCTCTTTCCGGTTTTGGGGTCAACCAAGGCAATTTCGTTTTTATCAAAGGCGCTTTCAAAAAGGACGGGGCCGTTGTCCGGGGAGTCAATTATGGAGGCACGGGATTTTCCTAAACCGTTTGAGGCTTCGAAATAGTAAAAATTCGAGCCAACTTTATTCGGAACGTACTTATAGATATATTTAACCCCCTTTTTATAGTCCATGTCATCGGAACTTTCCTTTTGCATATCAATCATTTTCCCATTGAAATAAATCTTCATATACTCGGGTTTTCTGCCTTCCTTATCCCGATAAACCACCGAGTATGTATATCGTTGGCAGGGTGGCCCCCAAAACGGATAGACGTGACCGTCGGAAAGCATGGGGTCGTTTTGAGTTTTGGGAAGCTTCGGAATGATCCCACTCGGAATATTTTTATCTTCAGCTATAACAGAATGAAAAGTAAATAAAAAAAGAAGGAGAACAAGGCTAAGAATTGTCACGACAATCGGTTTCATCCCGGAAGATTTGGTTGAAGCTGCATCTCCCTTAGTATTTTCTGGCATAGTGCTTCCTTACAAAGATAATACAGTACTATCGGTGCGAGTTGCAATAAAATTGGCTGCCAAGTGGGACGATTACCGAAAAGTTGACTGGTTCAAGCTTATCGACTGCCCCCCCCGATCTGGTGATAGAACAAACTCGTCAACTTCTAATCTCTAACGGCCTAATCATGGACAATTCAGGGCCTTGCGCCAGCCAGCCTCCTGAGCTTCCTTCTCGGAGCAAAACCAGCGTTCACCCCTCTTTTCATCTATTTGGGTTTTGGCATACGAACCACAACCGGGAAGATGATAAATTTTTTCTCCGGAAGTACCGATGTTCCCTTTAATATCACAGCCATTAAGTATTTCTTGAATCTTAATTGTCGGTGAAGGGCTAATAGGACAGGCTTTCCAAAGTCCCCGTTGGGCTTCTCTGGCTTCTGTCTCCGCCGCCAGAAATTCTTTTTGATATTTTATATCCGGAGGGTACGAATACGAATTGGCAAAACCCTGTTTCACCAATTCAAGGTTAACGAAGAGATCGCCTACCCAAACATAGCGCAAAAGCCGGGAGTACTTGTCTCGATCGGTACTATCTTTTTCTAAACGAACTGTTTTCCCTTCGACCAACTCTTTATTCTTTTTTGAAGCCTCAACGCCAAAACATTGAACCGGTTTTCGGGGATCAACTGTTTCCGGAGTGTCAATGCCAATATAGCGTACTTTCTCTCCGCCTTCAATCTCAATGGTGTCGCCGTCAACCACCCGGGTTACTTTAAAAGTTCCGGAGACAGAGGCAGGAATTGGAGTTTCTGTCAGTGATGGTAAAGATGTGGTTGTGGGAGCAGTAGTTGAGGTTGGGACGGGAGGTTTGACGTCTCTGCTTACCCGACCTAAAACAAAACTGCCCAGAAGAAGTAAAAAAATCCCGATTCCCAAAATAAAATTCTTTTTATCGATGTTCATAAAGTAGATTATACAACACGAGATACGCACATCCCTTCATGAAGCGACACTGCGCGATAATTACTTGGTTATAATAAAAACTCATTGGCTCAAAACATGGACAAAGTTATTCTCGTAGAAATTGCCCTCAAAACCATGAATATGTAAAATTGCTGTTTTCTTATTCTTAGAAGGAACATAATAGCCATGAAGGTATAAACCGTCTGAAGTAGTTGCTTGTAGTAATCTTGGCTTATCAATTGTCATTTTCATTTTCTTTATTTTACCAAAACCAGGTTTTTTATACTATGCAAGTATAACTCTTTTGGCGTAAAAATTGTGCACATCAACCCGACGGGTTGAATAGGCTCCAAAAAGAATTCTTTCAACATGGTTTTTAGGGTTGTTTTGCAAGTATGGCGAGGGTTGCAACAACGGAAGGATTGTCGGTATTATGTAGTCTTACTCGATCGCCAAACCGCTCCTGAAGTGGCGTCAGGAACTCATCTGCCCATGAGGGGGTCAATACTACTACACCTTCAAAATCAACGATAATTTCTTCTCCCTGTACTCTTTGATTTAACACCGGTTGAAATGCCAACCATCCCTCTTTTCCTGAAGGGCGTGATACCAATGTCGTACCAAATTTTTTCAACTGAATGATCATAGTACATCCTCAAATCCCATGGTAACAAAACAGCCTCTGATAAATATTCCTTCCTGTTGTATGAATATATCATCGTCATGCTGCTTTAAGGACAAGTGTGCATCGCCGGTTTGAAAACTCAATGTAAACGGGTTCTCAACGATGACCGATCGAACGAATTTTAGTCCGTTTCCCCGAGCCTCCGGACTTCGACCGGAAATTGTTTCGGTAAAAGCCACGTTAAGCGCTTCACTTGCGGTATGTAATTGGGGTTTTACTCGTTTTAATGTTGCCAGTATTCCTTGACCACGGTCAGCCAGAACAACTGTGCGGATTCTCATATCATAGGAAAAAAATATGCCCGGAATGTCCGGCCAATTGCCCAAATTATGGTCGAACGAATTATTTCCTATCTCGCCGGCAACGGCACTTAATAAGGACATAGCTGAGAAAGAAACTTTATCTCTCAATACCGATTGGAGCTTCTCAAGCCGCGCTTGAAACACGTCTCTGGTTTGACAGTATAAATCCGGGTGAGGCGCGTATCCCACGGGTGCGCTCGCCCACTGCTGGGCCACAGAACCCACATTTTGTAAGTACAGATCAATATCTGATTGTTTATAGTAGCGGTGCCCTCGTGGGCCACTTCGAATCGACTGCAGCCGATGTGATCTATCCCATCTCCTGAGGGTATCTATAGACACATTCAGCTGTCTTGCCGCTTCCCCTATGGTAATAAGCGAATTTGACATAGATTAGGTATCAAACCTATGCATATTTTACCATATCTATGCAAATCTATGCAAATTATACTCAAACCTACACATTCTTGGGGTCAGCTTTTTGGGACGGTCATCAAGCGGACTCCTCTCATAGTCCATACCCACAATAGTTATGTGCTCGAGAATCGTAACTCTAATATAACCA
>JBBTTP010000084.1:0-3930 GCA_038064215.1 Patescibacteria group bacterium
TGGTTTTTCCATCCTTTACTCTTCCCGAAGCCGTGCAACACCATATCGCCAAGCAAGCGGCGGGTGTTGTAAAGTCGCTTGCGGTCAATGGGCCATTCAATATTCAGTTTCTGGTCGCGGGTGGTATTCCGTACGTTATCGAATGCAATCTGCGCGCGTCCCGGAGTTTTCCGTTTGTCAGTAAAGCACTTGGGCGGAATTTTATTTCTATTGCAACTGATGTAGCGTTAGGCAAACACTGTCGGCCGCTCCCTACACGCACGCTTACCTATTACACCGTGAAAGTGCCGCAGTTTTCTTTCCGGAGGCTTCGGGGCGCAGATCCGGTGCTGCGTGTCGAGATGAGTTCAACCGGAGAAGTTGCTGCCATGGGGACTGATCCTGCGGAAGCGTACCTTAAGGCACTTCTGTCGACCGGTATGCATTACCCGGATCAAAAAACGGTGTTTTTGAGTTTAGGCGGTCTCACCGGAAAGCGCATATTTTTGCAAGGCGCCGGGAGACTACAAACAATGGGTTATGTGCTGTACGCCACACATGGAACGCATGAGTTTTTGTCCCATGAGGGTATTCCGTGTTTATTAGTCGAAAAATTGCACGAAGCGAAGCACCCAAATTACCAAGATCTGGTGCAGCAAAAGAAGATCGGGTTTGCCGTCGTGTTGCCCGAGCGCTTTACCGAAACCACGAAGACGGAAATGACCAAGGGCGCTAGCGACGGCTATCTCATGCGCCGGATGTCCATCGATTGGGGAATCCCGATATTCACGAATGCCGAGTCGGCACTGTTTTTTGTGGAATCATTGCAAAAATACCGGACTTCCGATCTGGAAATTAAGCCGTGGGGAGAGTATAGTAAAAAAATATGAAAGATATTCTTTCTGCGGACCAGTTTACGAAGGATGATGTGACACAGGTGATCGCTGTCACAAAATCAATGAGGGAAATCGTGAAAAAAAAGGGCGCTACGGATATTTTGAAAGGCAAAATCATGACGGCACTTTTTTACGAACCCTCTAGCCGAACCTTTGGGTCGTTTGTGGCAGCTATGCAGCGGCTTGGAGGAGGTTTTATACCGCTTCAGGGTGTGGTCTACTCGTCGGTTGCAAAGGGAGAGTCTTTGCCCGATACCGTGCGGACATTTGCCTCATTTTCCGATTGTATTGTGTTGCGCCATCCGCAGGTGGGGGCAGCGCACATAGCGGCAGATGCTACGGACAAGCCGGTCATCAATGCCGGAGACGGCCCGGGCGAACATCCGACCCAGGCGCTTTTGGATTTTTTCACCATCATGGACCGTTTCGGTTCTGTTGAGGATTTGACGGTTACGCTTGTGGGTGACCTTCTCAACGGCCGGACGGTCCATTCACTCGTCACATTGTTATCTCTGTATTCACCCAAAGCGATCCGTCTGGTGTCGCCCGGGGTATTAAAGATTCCTGCCAAACTTTTGGGAAAACCCAAACAGGCGGGCATCGCGGTAACCGAACATGAAGTGTTGGATGATGTACTTCGCGAAACAGACGTCCTATACATCACGCGGGTCCAGAAGGAGCGGTTTACGGACTTGGATGTGTATGAAAAAGTGAAGTACGCGTATATCATCACGCCCGATGTCATGAAAAAAGCAAAAAAGACTGCCATCCTCATGCATCCGTTTCCGCGTGTTGGGGAGATAAGCGTTGAGGTAGACAGCGATCCGCGAGCCCTCTACCTGCGTGAGCAAATACCCAACGGTATGTACGTGCGCATGGCACTGTTGGCGTTAATACTTAGCAAATAGCAAATAGCAAATAACCAATAAACATGGCAATACAGCGGTTTCCCGGACTTATCGACATTCATGTGCATTTGCGCGAACCGGGTGGGACGCATAAAGAAAATTTTCTTACCGGATCGCGGGCAGCTCTGAAAGGCGGATTCACCTGTATTTTGGATATGCCGAACAATCCCGGTTCCCCCACGCTTTCACTTGCAAAACTTGAAGAAAAAATTGAGCTGTCCAGAAGCGCTCGATGCGATGTTTGGTTTCATTACGGAACCGATGGAGAAAACCTTGATACGTTTTCAGAGGCCTCTCATAATTCCAATGTATTCGGATTAAAGATTTATTGCGAGCATACGACCGGAGACCTGTTGGTCAATGATGAGAAAAAAATGGAAGCGATATTCTCCGCGTGGAAATCAGAGAAACCAATACTCATTCATGCGGAAGGAGAACGCATTGCAGGAGCCCTCGACTTGGCGCGGATGTACCACCGGCGTCTCCATGTATGCCATATCGCTTCTGCACGTGATCTTTTGTTCGTGAGGCAGGCAAAAGAAAAAAAAGAATCGGTAACCTGCGGGGTCACGCCACACCACTTGTTTCTTGACGCATCGACAGAGGTTATGCCTCGTATTGGCGATACCAGTGATCAGGCTGCATTATGGGAAGGGCTGGCAGACGGCACCGTTGACGTTATTGAATCCGATCATGCACCGCATACGCTGCAGGAGAAACATGGGAGTTCTCCTGTATATGGCGTACCGGGATTAGAAACCACACTTGGTCTCTTACTTTTAGCGGTGCAGAAAAAACGATTATCCCTTGAAACAGTGGTCAAACTTCTTTATGATGAGCCCAAGAAGCTCTTTCATATCAGAGATCAGGGCAAGACCTATATTGAACTGGATCCGAAGAAGCCCTTCATTGTGGGGTCACTCGGATATGAAACAAAATGTGCATGGTCGCCGTTTGACGGATGGGAACTTTTTGGTCCGGTGCAAACGGTGATTCTGCGCGGTAAACCGGTGGTGCAACAGGCAAAGGTATTATAAACTATGGCAGATTTAACGGTCACGTATTGCGGCGTATCATTCCCTAACCCATTAATTCTTCCTTCGGGTATTGCTCAGGAAATTCCGGCAGATCATATGCGGGCCATAAAAGCCGGAGCCGGCGGCATAACGACGAAATCATTAACGATTGAACCACGAGAAGGAAATCCATTGCCGCGCGTGGCTAAGTATGCAGAAGGATTTCTTAATTCTGTGGGTCTCCGTGGCCCGGGCATTAAAAAAGGGAAATCACTCATTAAAGAATTTTTAGCGACTTCACCCGTGCCGGTACTCGTGAGCGTTTTTGCCACCAACGTCCGGGATTTTGAGCGGTTCGCCAGTGAATTATGTCCCCTTGCACCTCATTTTTTGGAATTAAATTTGAGCTGTCCCAATGTGGAAGACGATATGGGGAAGCCTCTTGGTTTAGGAACTGAATCTGCCGGTGCCGCGGTTTCTGCGGTGAAGAAAATTGCAGGAAATGTACCGGTGTTGGCTAAACTGACTCCCAATATCGCAAACATTGCCGAGGTTGCCCGCGCGTGTGAGGAAGCGGGTGCAGATGGCATCGTAGCGATCAATGCCGCAGGTCCGGGCATGCTGATTGATATTATCAGGAAAAGGCCTATTCTCGGCGCCAAACGCGGTGCCGTTTCCGGCCCGGCCATCCGGCCGATTGCCGTTCGGTGTGTGTATGATATTTATGAAACAGTGAGGATTCCTATTATCGGCATGGGCGGGGTGACGACTTGGCAGGATGTCGTAGAAATGATGATGGCAGGCGCGACACTGGTAGGCGTGGGCTCTGCGACATATTTTAAAGGATATGGAGTGTATGAGGAAATGAAAAAAGGATTACAGGAATATATGGATAAGGAAGGAATTAAGAATTTGCAGGAGCTGGTGGGGGCGGCACACTGATATGACCTTCCAACAAAAACTCGATGCGATAGTAGAACAACAGAATTCTCTCCTCTGTATCGGACTTGATAGTGAGTTAGCCAGGATACCAGCGCATCTTCAAAATAAACTGAATCCGCAGTTTGCTTTTAATAAAGCAATTATCGATGCGACGCACGACCTCGTGTGTGCATACAAGCCCAATACCGC
>JBBTTP010000085.1:0-1941 GCA_038064215.1 Patescibacteria group bacterium
GCTGAATCTTGCGCGCACGGGCAACCGTTGCCTTATCCTCGTCGCTTAACTCTTCTATACCTAAAATAGCAATGATATCTTGAAGGTCTTTATACCGCTGCAGCACGCGCTGGACGCTGCGGGCCACGTCATAATGTTCGCGGCCCACGACCAACGGCTCCAAAATCCGTGAATTAGATGCGAGCGGATCAACCGCAGGATACAAGCCTTGTTCTGCAATAGAACGCTCAAGGGCAATGGAACTGTCCAAATGGGCAAATGTGGCAACAGGGGCAGGATCAGTATAATCATCCGCCGGCACATACACTGCCTGCACTGAGGTAATGGAGCCTTTTTTGGTGGACGTAATGCGTTCCTGCAGGGCACCCATTTCGGACGCTAAGGTCGGTTGGTACCCGACAGCGGACGGAATTCTTCCCAGTAGTGCCGAGACTTCGCTTCCTGCTTGGGCAAACCGGAATATATTATCGATAAACAGCAGTACATCCTGACCTTCTTCGTCACGGAAATATTCCGCCATGGTAAGCCCGGTTAAAGCCACGCGCAGACGCGCGCCCGGCGGCTCATTCATTTGTCCGAAGACGAGTGCAGTTTTTTCGATGACCCCTGACTCTTTCATTTCGCGCCACAGGTCGTTGCCCTCGCGCGACCGCTCACCAACGCCTGCAAATACGGATACGCCGCCATGCACTTCCGCGACGTTGTGAATAAGCTCCTGGATAAGCACGGTTTTCCCGACTCCTGCTCCCCCAAAAATCGCAACTTTTCCTCCTTTGACAAATGGAGCAATAAGGTCAATGACTTTTATGCCGGTTTCCAGTACTTCCATCTTGGTACTCTGCTGGGTAAAGTCCGGTGCGGCCCGGTGGATGGGAGCGTACTTTACTTGTGTGGGTTGAGGTTTTTCGTCGATCGCTTCCCCCACCACGTTAAACATCCGGCCGAGAGTCTTTTTGCCAACCGGCACGGATATCGGGGCACCGGTTGCCGTAACCGTATCGCCGCGTTTCAGCCCGTCCGTTGGCCCCAGAGCAAACGCGCGCACCCGGGCATCGCCCAAATGATACGAAACCTCAAGAACGAGTTTGCCGGACTTGGTAAATTCGCTTTGTACCTCCAACGCTTCATAAATAGCGGGGATATGTCCTGCGCTAAACTGTACATCAACCACCACGCCAACGATCTGAACAATCGCGCCTTCATTTTGTTTTTGCTGTTTTTGTTTCATAGATTTACTCCTTCACGGTCAGACGTGCAGTTACCATATCGGTAATTTCATACGTAATCTTTTCCTGCCGGGCTTTGTTATAAAGAAGCGTCAGATCATCCATAAGAGAGAGCGCGTTGTCCGTCGCGTTTCTCATAGCAATCATCCGTGCCGAATGTTCGCTTGCCTCTGACTGCAGCAGAGCATCCCGGATCTGATTTTCCATGTAATGCGGCAACAGAGCGCTAAAAACTTCATCGGTACTCGGTTCAATGAGTATATCGGTCGGCAGCTTTTTTCCTTGCGCTTCTGCCTGCTCAATAGAAAGCGGAAGAATCGTCTTTCTTTTCGGCATTTGGCGGGCTACAGACAAAAATTCATTATATACAAGATTCACCTGGTCGACTTCTCCTGTGGTAAAGGCATCAATCACGAGCTTTGTAATGGCCGGGATGGATTCGGTTACCGGAACGGTTTGTGAAAAGTCTGCAACCAGCGTCGCCCCCATTCGCACTAAAAACGTTGTTCCCTTTTTACCCACCGAAATACAGGAAAGTGCGTTGAGGCGGTCGTATTGAGCGACAAGAAACCGAAACAGCGACGTATTGAGCCCGCCGCAAAGACCTTTGTTGCTTGATGCCACGATAACCAATGTTTTCCCTGAAAGTTTTTCGGGTTTACGCAATAACGGGTGATTGACCAAATCGACCTTACGTGATAGTTGCATAACCATA
>JBBTTP010000086.1:0-14994 GCA_038064215.1 Patescibacteria group bacterium
TTTCGTCATCCGATTTCAGATGAAGGGATAGCAATTACTGAGGCGGCAACTCCAATAGAGAAGCTTCGATTTTTGTGTAATCCTGAATTGCTTCCGGATTTTAGCCGAAGTATGTTTTTGGCACTTTTTCCTCAGGATATGGAGTTAAGACCTGAGTTTAATATCGATTCCACCCAGCCGCATGAACAAGCAGTGCTTTCGGAGAGCGAGAAAGCGATCCGTCGAGAGTTACTATTAAGTATTGGGTATACGACGCCAAAACGGGCTAAATCGTGCGATACGTCGTTTTTGCCGCATTTGCATGTTGCTTATACCGAAGATCAGGATGCATTTGTGAATATATTTAACACGTTACCGGCAATTCAGCGCCTCAAAGATATTTGGCAGACGTCTCTGGATGACCGCGGCCGCAGGTGGGATCATACCCAGCATCTCATGCACTGGGGTGTACTGGATATGTTGCGGTACGGATTGCACCAGCCGGAACTTTTTTTAGAAAAATATGAACAGGATATGAAAATATATGGAGCGAAGTATAAAGAATCATCGGGGGCGGAAGCGGTGTTTTCGTTGGAACCAACAGATGAAGAACGGGAAAAAATGATAGAAGTATTTTCTGAGAATGGAGAGGAAATAAAAGGAGAAGCAAAAGAGCGAAAAATTCGTGCTGCGTGCGTTGCCGTTTCCTATGCAAAATATCTGCTTATTTCCATGGGGTTTCACGACGCAGAGACACCCGGATGGTGCGATATTTTTATGAAAGCCGCGGGAAGCGGGGCGCTTCAGGGGCAGGACTATTTTAGTGAGGATGATGCGCTGGTGCAAAACTTCGGCCGCATGCTTATTCAAGATAAAAAAAACCTTGCCCGGGTGGTAGAGCAACACAAGCTTGACCCCCGATTATTAACCACGCTGGTGCAAAGCGTTGCGTCGGAAACCGATGTTTGCCTGCCGGGGCTGATGTACAAAGACAAGCGAAAAGGATTGGGGGGCGATGCACGTTTTAGTCACATGGCTACCGGGTCGACGCTTGACCTGGACCAGTTGTCCGGCGTGGTAACGAATATGGAAATTATCGCTAATACGTATCTGCCCGGCGGGTTTAATCCGCATATTACCAATGGGAAAGATCATCCGCTATTTTCTTTTGAGGCGCGCATGATGGTGTTGTACTATGCCATGCTTTCCAGATTGCCTAAAGAGCAGCTTGGGGAAAGTTTGAGAATCCTTGGTATTGATCCTGCGCGCATGTATATAGCGGCTGAAGAAATTACCTACGGGCAAAGCGTCATGTTTCAGAAGGTGCAATTCGGAGAAAAAGAGGAGATTGTGCCGGTGCCGATGGTACCGGGTGACGTGAAGCGGGGGTACCTGGCGTTTATCATGCTATATACCGGGTTTTATCTGTATCCCAATAAAGAGACGGTGATTGCGCTTCTGAAAAATATGATCACCGAGTGGCTGGAGGATAGGCCGGAGCGGTCCTACGATTTTCTCCACCGAAGTTTAAGCGAGACAAATAGATTGCTTCAAGAGAGAAACCCGGTTATGGCGTTTTTTGAAGGATTTGATCAGGGGCAGGCCGCGATATTGAGCGAGCGGGAAGTGCATACTATGGTACAACAGTATCCAGATGGTTTGCGGCTCGTAAAGAAAATTCAAATGGGGTCGCCGTATCCGGAAAAACCCGGGACGTTGACCATGACGCAGAACGGAGAGGTTGCGTTTGCGCTGGAAGTCTTGAAGCGGCGCATTGGGGAACACGAACCGAATCCTCATTCATTGCCCAGCCGTGCGGAAAACCTGCGGCGGGGGTATCGTGCAAACGATGTATATATGGTGATTCACGTAACACAAGAAGACGTGGCGAGCCTCTCTGTTGCAATGAAACAGATACCCGAAGAGGACCGGGCGCGCATGGCGAAGGTATTTGATGCGTGGACGAGAGATCCAATTGATGATACAGGGTTTGCGGCGCTTCGCCACGTGTTGGTTGATCCGTACTTACTGTAAAAACTCCACGGGATTGTAGGAAAAGGGGATGACGAGGTCGGCAAACTGCTTCATGGGCTCGATGTATTTCTGGTGATTTTTTTCAACCGTGATGGACCACGCCAGGGTATCTATATCGTTTCGCCCTTTTTGCACATCCCGTATCATTCTTCTGGCGACGCGGATTTCGCGCGGGGTGTCCAGATATATTTTAAGATCTCCTAATTGCCGCAATGGCTCGTGGAAGCTGAAAATGCCGGCAACGACGAGGAATGTGTCATCCGGTTTGGGCTGAATGACTTGTGTGCCGGTGCGGTCGCTCACCTTCATATCGTAGACCGGGATGGTTGTGGGTTTGCCTTGTCGCAGCGTTTCAATGGCTTTGGCACATTCATCAATTGCGACAGCCTCCGGCGCGTCGTAATCAAAGGTGCCATCCGGCTGGGGCACCATCCGTGATTTGGCGATATAGAAGTGGTCCATTTCCAGAACCATCGCGTGTTTGAAGAGATTGGCAAACACGGTTTTCCCCGAGCACGATCCGCCGCAGATGAGGATAGTGGTGAGGTTGGCCATGGGTTGATTATAGCAAGAGGTGGAAATAAACGGCAAGATGTGATATAGACATGGATGATCCTGCCGGCAACTATGGCACATCCGGAAACGCTTATTCGGGGCGATGTGGAAGCACGATACCAAGATGCATTACGGCACAGAGGCTCAGCTGGTGGGTGCATTTTAGATGTTGGTGGCTCGATAGATTTTCCGATGCGTGATTCTACCCGCGATGTGGTGAGCTTAAATCTTCTCCATGAGGCCCACGCCAGAATACCGAATGTTTATGGAGACGGAACGTATCTTCCTTTTGCGGATGAAAGTTTTTCTTTTGTGACTGCAGTAGATGTATTGGAGCACATTGCACCTGACCTGCGATTTCAATTTTTTGCAGACATGCTGCGGGTAACCTCTGACCGGGCGGTTATTGTGACGCCCTTGGCAACAGAGGAAAATCGTGCGGTCGAGCAGACATTTCTTGCGCATATGCAAGAAGCCGGGTTGGATCCCAAACAGTCATTTTTGAACCATCAAAAACTTGGATTACCGACACTTCATGAGTTGGTTGCCATAGGCAGGAGCTTGCGTTTGCCTTTTGATGTATTTCCTGCCACGCACCGGTCGACATTGTTTCAGTCGCTTCAGGATCAGGTTGCGGCACTTGCCGTGGATAAAGATGAAATCGGACAGAGTATTGCCCGGCGTATCGCCGCCTCTGCGCAGGATATGCTCATGCAAACGAGTGTTCCTCCGTGGGGAGATGCCTATCGGGCGGGACTGGTAGTGAAAAAGCACGAGCCGGGGAGGATTATTGAAGATGACAGAGAATTGTTTTTGGCAGAAAACGAAATGATGGCGTATCAAGCAGCCCTTCGTAAAGCCGGATGGCAATCCGCGTGGTCAGAAACAGACGTTGATTGGTTTAGTAACTATCCGTTGCGGGGCAGAACCATAAACATTGAGGGCCCGGAAGGATCCGGGAAAACAACGTTGGTGAAGCGGTTGGTGCAGGATTTGAGTGCGTGGGGATATACCGTGGCAACACAAACGGACCATGGTATCCGGCAGTGGATACGCGATATGGAGCGTAACGTGGGTCGAACGGAGGTGCTGGGGGATCCGGAACGGGCAGAATTTTTCTTTTTTGCCATGTGGCAGGCGGCGGTGGCCGGCAGTGCGTTTTCTCTGTTGGGTCCGTGTCATGTGAACATCAGCGACCGGGGACTTGAGAGTGTGCGGATGCATCATGGTTTGCATTGTCCGGATAATAGAACTATTCCATTTGCCATGCAGAAACACCCCCTTGCTATTTCTCCTGACCTCACGATTCTTTTGTGGGTTGAAGACGAAACATTTAATTATCACTTAATGCAAAAAGATGACGATCCGGTGAACAGAACGAAGGGGCCGGATGCCTTAGCATTTCAACGCCAGTTTTACCATCATCTGTGGAGAGAGGGCGGTAGTCGATTTACCGGACCGGTGGTGCGGGTGGTTAATCCCGGCACAGAGGGATCACTGGACAAACTTGTTGAAGAGGCAAAATCAATTATAGAGCAAAAAACCGGTATCCCCGCCACATGATTGTGAGCGGGTCTCGTTTTTGGTACAATACCCTGACATAACGATGACTACACACGGCGACGCGTTCATACTCTCTCTCGGCGGATCCCTGGTTGTCCCCAACGGCGGGATTGATATTCAGTTTCTCCGATCCTTCAATGACTTTATCCGCAACCAAATCTCCTCTAAAAAGAGGAGATTTTTTATTACGGTGGGCGGTGGGGCGACCACGCGGCACTATCAAGATGCCGCCCGAAGCGTACGGGGAACGATTGATCATGACGATCTGGATTGGCTGGGGATTCATGCCACGCGGCTCAATGCCCAGCTTATCCGCACAATTTTTCGCGATATTGCAGACCCGCGGGTCATCAAGCACTATGAAATAATTCTTAAAATTAACGCGCCCGTGGCCATTGCCGCCGGGTGGAAGCCCGGGTGGAGCACGGATTACTGTGCCGTGACGCTTTCGCAGGATTATGGCATCAATCAGGTCATCAATTTAACCAACGTGGATCAGGTATATGATAAAGATCCCAAGACGCACCCGGACGCTAAACCGCTTACCGCTATCAATTGGAAGGACTATCGTACCATGATCGGAAGTGTTTGGACGCCGGGGATGAATGCGCCGTTTGACCCGATTGCAAGCAAGTTGGCGGCTGAACTGGGCATCACCGTCAAAATCCTCAACGGAACGAACCTCGATAATCTTGCAAAAGCCCTGGACGGGAAGGCGTTTGTGGGTACGACGATTGCATAGTAAAATGGAGCAATGATTCTGATTACCCTCACGCTCCAAAATTTCAGAAGTTACGCGAAAAAAACGTTTGCATTTTCTCCTCAAACCACGCTTATTGTGGGACCAAATACAGCGGGCAAGACCAATATTTTGGAAGCAATTATGTTTTGCGTCACCGGCAAAAGCTTCCGGGCAGACCAGGATCGGGAGGCAATTAGGTGGGGAAGTGAGCTATCAGCTATCTCCCTCGGGACTCGGGACAAGAGCTGTCTCCCTCGAAACTCGGGACAAGTCCTTCGGGGCTCAGGACAAGAGCTGTCAGCAAATCATGACAATACAAAGTTAGAACTTTTTATTACGCAGGGGGAGGTGCAGGGTGCGAAAGCGCCACTGAAGAAATATCTCGTAAACGGAGTGCCGCGGGGGCAGGTGGATTTTGTGGGAAACCTGCGGGCGGTGCTGTTTTGGCCGGAACACTTGGAGCTCGTTACCGACAGCCCCTCGCTCCGGCGTCGTTATCTGGACAGTGTGCTGGTGCAAGTTGATCGGGAGTACAGAAGAAACCTCATGAGCTACGAGCGGGGACTGCGGCAACGCAATAGGCTTCTTGATCTTATCAATGAGGGAAAAGCAGAACGGCCCCAGCTATTATTTTGGGATCAACTCCTCATAAAAGCCGGGGGATATATTACGGATAAGAGGGGAGAGTATATTGACTTCGTCAATAGCTATCAGCTATCAGCTATCAGCTATCAGATTCAATACGATAAAAGTGTAATTTCAGAATCACGTTTAGAACAGTATAAGGATGAAGAGGTGGGGGCTAAGGCAACGCTTGTCGGACCCCATCGCGATGATTTTACGATCTTTAAAGATGAGAGGGAACTTTCTAAATACGGGAGCCGGGGAGAGCAAAGGCTTGCCGTTCTCTGGTTGAAACTTGCAGAGCTCTCGTATGTTGAAAAAGAGGCGGGGGATCGACCGGTCCTTCTTCTTGATGATATATTTTCCGAACTGGACGAAAAATATCGCCACTTGGTCCTTGACGTTATCGGAAAACAGCAAACCATCATTACTTCGGCGGAGGACAACATGGTAGACTTAGTACGGAGAGCAAAGGGAATGCAGCCTATGATCATTCAGTTGTAGTAATTATGTCAATTTTCCCCCGGTCGGAGAAAAATTGACATAGTTTTTATCAACTCTTATGAAACCAGTTATCATTGAGGATATAAAAAAAATGTATATTCCAGCTCCCGATTCCCATAAAGGGCAAAACGGGAGGCTTCTGGTTATCGGGGGGAGTCACTTGTTTCATGCGGCGAGCCTGTGGGCGCTTACCGTGGCTTCCCGGATTGTGGATCTCGTCCACTACTGTTCGGTGCCGGAAAATAATGAGATTGTGAAGCGGGCAAAGGAGGAGTTTAGAAACGGTATCGTCGTGTCTCGCAGAGACGTCGAAAATTACATTGAGGAAGATGACTGCATTCTCATCGGACCCGGCATGACCCGTGACGGTGAAACGGAAACACTGACAAATTCGCTATTAAAAAAATATCCTCATAAACAATGGGTGATTGACGCAGGGGCGCTGCAGATGATGGACGTGTCGCTTATTCCGAAAAACGCGATTTTGACCCCACACCACGGGGAGTTTGAGAGTTTGTCATTGCGAGCGAAGCCCCTCGCTGTCATTGCGAGGAACGAAGTGACGAAGCAATCTCTCTTGATGACATCTCGGGATAAACTCTGCAATCTTAATCATCAGGGGATTGCCGCGTCGCCTGCGGCTCCTCGCAATGACACCGATGCTGTTGGATGGTTTGCAAAAGAATATAAGTGTATCGTGCTTTTGAAGGGGGAGAAAGATATTGTCTCTAATGGGAAAGAGACACGCGTTATTGAAGGGGGGAATCCCGGGATGACCAAAGGCGGGACCGGGGATGTGCTTGCGGGACTCATCGCGGCCTTGGCCTGTAAAAATGATCCGTTCCTGGCCGCGATCGCCGGCAGTTTTATCAACAAACAAGCCGGCGATGCGCTCTACAAAAAAGTCGGGCCGTATTTCAACGCGACGGATTTGGCATGGGAGATATCGGTGGTGATGAAAGAGTTTCTTCCTGCATAATAACTTTCTTTCTGCTTTCCTCAAATTGCACTCTTTTGGAAGCGCCAATGTGCCTTCGCCAGCCACGAAATGTAATCCGCCGCTGGGCTTTTTTTGTATCTCGAGTTTTCATAGGGATAGGGTGGTACAAGAATACGGGCGAATCCTACCCGTTTTTGTCATTCTTTCCTATCTTCCATATACCCTTTTCTCTAAAC
This sequence comes from Patescibacteria group bacterium, assembly GCA_038064215.1. Lineage (GTDB taxonomy): Bacteria > Patescibacteriota > Microgenomatia > UBA10105 > UBA927 > JACREN01. The sequence goes on from JBBTTP010000086.1 coordinate 7,178, forward strand.
GCTGGAATTGTCTGTCTTCGTGCAGTATTTAACAAAGCATGAAAAGAATTTTGGCTAGTTTCTGCATATTGAGAAAGGGGGATTATTTCTAGCCCATCCAAATACGCAAGACGTTTATGGAGAGATTCAAGAGCAGCAAGCTCAACGATACGTATCATTGGTTTGAAATTATGGGAGTCATCGTAAGAACGGAGAGCTGAATAATATGTTTCTTTTTCTTTGTTTCTTACAATGATAGGAGGGAACCCTTCACGAATAAGTAGATAGTTATTCAAAACTCTGCCTATCCTTCCGTTTCCATCGATAAACGGATGAATACTTTCGAACTCCGTATGTAACTGTGCAATTCTATGGATAAAAGGTATACTCATTTCAGAGTGGTAACGAATTAATAGTTCCTGAATGCGTTTATCAATAAACTTAGAAGGTAAGCCGATGTGGTTACCTACTCTCACCATTTCTCCCTCCTTCCGAAATCTTCCCGCAACCTCATCACGAATATTTGTCAAAAGCATTTTATGAAGAAGTAAAATCATGTCAATAGTTAGTGGTTGGTGTGGTGCTGTTTTTTTAATATATCCATATACTTGGGCTAAGTTTTTTGTTTCAAAAATTTCCCTAAGTGAAATGTGTCTACTTATTTCAAGCTGAAGAAGTATTTTTTCCGTTTCTGGGAGGGTAAGAGTTGAGTTTTCAATTGCATTAGAGTTGTATACACGTTCTGCAAGTTCTACCTCATCTACCATTGCAAGAAGAGACTCCTTGTCTTTGGTTTTTAGTTGATATTGGGCAAATAATTCAGAAATTCTCTGCAATCTCGTTAATCTCATAGTTGTATCTTATCATATTAACGCTTTTATATCAATATATAGTTAATTTATACCTTTGATAGTGCATTTCCAAAAAACGGATATATCCGCTTGGGATTGGATGATCACCCCTTGTAGACATCGCCGCGGTGGCCAATGGTGCGGATGGTAATTGTTTGCGTGTCATTGTTGTATGTATATAAAATTCTTAGCGGCCATGCGTGAAGGCTTCTGATAGTAAAGAGATTTCTTTGAAGCGGTTTTCCTAAGAGGGGATTCGTCAGGAGTGAACGTATTTTTGTCTTTGCTTTCGCTTTTTCTGCAGGACCCAGTTTGCGTAATGCTTTGATTGCTTCATCTTTATATACGAGGATCATATACCAATCTTACCACCCGATGAGTGTATCCGCTTGTTCTTTGGTGTAGACCTTTTTTGATTTCATCGATCTCGTGAGGCTCGCCAGAAGCTTTTTGTCACCCATAATCTCCAACGTCTCCTGCCATCCTTCAAATTCTTCCTGAGACATCATGACAACCAGGGGTTTTCCCCGGTGGGTGATGGTGAACTGACGCAAATTTACGCCTGCTTCTTCAAGAATTTGATAAAAATTGGCCCGCGCTTCATTAGCCGGAAGAATAGGTTGTAGTGTTGCCATATCGATGATAGTACCAGTAGTGGTACTAGTTGTCAAGACCCTTAAGAGTAAAGGTTTAGGGTTTAGCAAAGCAGCCTTGGTGTCATTCCCGTGAAAACGGGAATCCATACATAATTTAAGGCTGGATCCCCGCCTGCGCGGGGATGACATTGCTAACTCCTGAACGGTTACCTAACGCCCCAATTTGACTTTTCAGAGAGAGAGAGAGAGAGTACAATGGGCATTAATTATTCAGGGAAGGAGATTGTTTTATGATCGAATCACAATTATTTTTGGGAGATACGAGAATTGTTGGAGCATGGATGAGGGGGCATTGGGACGGGCCAAGCCCTGCAGATTACGAAGCAGCATCGAAGCGTATAGAGGCAGCAGGGAGGGCAGGAAACGAAGCAATGGAAAACCAGGAGGTTGTTGAAGGGGGAAAAAATTCTGAGGACCATAGTGGTCCGGTGCAGTTTTTCTACGAGTCTCATCAGTTGGTTGGTGGGCGTGAGTATTTGACAAGATGTTAAACGTATGTTAAACATATAACATATGATTCGAACACAAGTATACCTTCCGGAAGAATTATACGGGCATATTCAACTGCTGGCTAGACAAGACAGCAAGGTTTCGGCGCAAGTCATTCGAGAACTCTTGACTACCGGCCTGAAAAAAGTCATTCAAGAGAAGAAGACCAATGCCGGCGATGCGCTTTTGAGACTCGCGAAGATTGGCGCACGGGGACCGAAAGATCTCTCTGTCAATCACGATAAATATCTTTACGGACAATGAAACCATCAGTCATTGCCGATACAAGCGCATTAATATCTCTCGCCTCTATTTCTGACGGAAATCATACGGAAGCCACGAATATCAGCATTTCTATTAAGAAAAACGATTACCCCTTGATTATTCCAGGCGAGATTTTTACGGAAACGATAAATACGCTAGGAAAAAAAGCCGGTCACAGAAAAGCAATGGATACTGCTCGTGAACTGCTCGAGTCGAAGGAGTTAGTGATAGTCGATACGAGTCCAGAGTTAAGAAAGAATGCACTCATGAAGTTTGGGGAGCAATCCGAATCAGTGAGCTTCACGGACTGTTTAGTTATGGCGTGCGCTGATGCGTACAAAACCAATCTTATTTTTGGATTTGATCGTGCATTCCGCAAAAACGGCTACATTCGCCTAGGGATAGATGATCAAAAGAGATAAACGTGAGGTTGAAATTTAATGCGACGGATTTGGCGAACCAGATTCCGGTGACCATGAAGGAGTTATTTATCAACACATGACTAAGTTGTTGCTTTTGGGAATAACGGGCTCCGGGAAATCTGCGATCTCTAAACCAATCGGGCAAGCACTCGGTCTAAAAGTATTGGAGGTCGACCAAGAGGTAATACGCCTCAATAATGGCTTGTGGCCAAAAGATGCCGATACCGTCAGCAAATATATGCTGACTACAAATGATGCAGCGTTAGAAATGGACGGTATAGTTTATGTGACTTCGTGGTTGAGTAGGGAGAGTATGAAGCAGTTTTACCAGAAGGGATTTAGAATCATCGAACTACATGCAGATTTTGAGGAATTATTAAGACGAAAGCTAAAAAGAGATAATCCAACACAAAGCGAAATAGATAAATTCAGAGAAAATTCTAAAGGGTACTACGAGGTAATTAATGACAAAGAAATTCAACCTTTGATAACCTTATCTCTTGATACTACCGGTATGACGATAGAGTCTGCGATTAAAGCTATAAGATTGTCTGCCTTGTCATAGAGGCCAATTTGTAAAAAAACGTGATTACGGCGGTGATGGAAGGATTATTGGGGTAAAAGTAAGGATATTGACAAAAAGTAAGGAATATTATATAAAGTAAGTCATGGATGGAGTTTTAACGTTAAGCTCTAAAAATCAACTAACATTGCCAGTTTCGATGGTTAAGTTATTGGGGCTCGCAAAAGGAGTTAAGTTTTGGTCTAGAATTGTAGATAAAACTATTATGATTGAAAAAATTGAAGATTCGTGGGATAGCCTTCAAGGAACTGTAAAAGATACACCCCTAACAAAAGGGAAGAGTGTACTGGAGGTAATTGAAATTGCAAGAAAAATTGAGGGCAATCGGTTAGGAAAAAAGTATGAACGTATGCTTCGTTGACACGAATATTTTTATTGAGGTTTTTGCACGAAGTGGGAGTAAATCGGAAAAATCTTTAAAACTTCTAAAAAGTACTAGTACCTTGATCACTAATTCTTATGTATTATCTGAGGTTGAATGGGTCTTGAGGACTGCATATAAACAAAATCGCTCTAAAATATCAACATACATTAAAAAGATATTAACATCAGATGTGAGAATAGATAATCGAAAATTATTGTTGCTTGTTCTTGACTTCTACGAACAAAATACTGTGGATTGGACGGATTGCCTGAATATGTTCTTGATGAAAGAGGACGAGATTTATGAGATATATTCATATGACAAGGGACTAAGTAAATTTGATTGGATAAAACGCATTGAACCGTAGTATTACCTATCCTAACGCCCCAAACGGATTTAGCTGGCGAGATACCGGTGGTGATGAACGGGTTGCTTCGAGAAAATCGAAAATAAAAACTAGAGGAATTTAGAGTCCTGCGAAACAGGATCCCGCTTCGCGGGAGAATTTAGAGGAAATTAGAGGATGTTAGGGGACTATTCATGTATTTTCCAATTTTTCCACGAGCTTTGTGAGTTGGTAGGTCACGGTGACGGCCAGGGTGGTGATGAGGATGGCGTAAAGAAGGAGAGAGAGGAGGCCGCTGCCAGAAGCGAGGTAGGGCTTGATATAGTCGTTGACGAGCTCCTGAATGACATTGTTCCACGCCAGAGCTGCCACGAGACCAAAACCACTGGTGGCTAAGGTCACCATTTGCTTGAGAATTTCCTTATGGAGTTTTTTCTTCTCTGAAGGTTGTATTTTTTCCGGCATGCGTTTATTATACAGGAAATATGTACACTCCTCAATTTACCATCACCAACAAGCTCCTTAAGCTCATCGGCACGATTGAAGCGGCCAAGGAAGTCATAGAAAACTCACCGTTGGTTCCGGCATGGGAAGCGAAGTTCCGGGAAGATGCTATGGTCCGCACCGTTCACCACGGCACGCACATTGAAGGCAATGAGCTCAATAAAACCGAGGCAGAAAAGGTCATGGCTGGGGCGAAAATCGTGGGCCGCGAACGGGACATTCAGGAGGTCCTCAACTACCGAAACGTCCTGAAATTTATCGAATCCTTTGACAAGCAGGAGATGAGCGAAGAAGTGCTCAAGCACATTCATGAGCTCACGACGCACCGGATTTTGCCGGAAGAAACGGTCGGTCTCTATCGTAAAACTCAGGTGGTTGTCAAAAATTCGGCAACCGGCGAAGTCACGTTCCGGCCGCCGCCAGCGGTCGAAGTACCGTTTCTTTTGGCGTCGTTTCTCCAGTGGCTCAATACCACGAGCGCGGATGACGTGCATGCGGTATTGAAAGCGGGTATTACCCATTATGAGATTGTCCGGATTCACCCGTTTCTCGACGGCAACGGCAGGGTAGCGCGGGCCGCGGCGACGCTGGCACTTTTTAAAGAAGGGTATGACATCAAACGGTTTTTTTCGCTTGAAGAACATTACGACCGGGAACCGGTATCGTATTATGAAGCACTGCAGAGTGTTGCAAAACTCGAAGGGAATATAACCGGTTGGCTGGAATACTTTACCGAAGGGCTGGCGATTGAGCTCACGCGCATAAAAGAAAAAGTGAAGTCGCTTTCCACCGACCTGAAATTGAAAAAGTCGCTGGGCGGCCAACCGTTAGCGCTTTCGGAGCGGCAGATAAAGATTGTCGAGTTTATCCAGGAAAACGGATTTTTGCAGAACAAAACTTTTTTTGAGCTGTTCCCCATGATATCCGAGGACACGGTGCTTCGCGAATTGAAGGACCTCATGAAAAAGGGTATAGTGAAAAAAGAAGGATCGACCAAAGGAGTGCGGTACGTCCTTCGGACATAGACTATGAATTTCAATGGTCCGGGTACTACGTATATTTTTCTCGTTATTCCCGCACTGTTTTCTTTGGCAGTGGTCGGGCAGGGGATGTATAAACTTGCAAGAGGTGACGAAGATGGGAAGGTTGCGTTGGGGTTCGGTATCGTGTTTTCCCTGCTGGTCGCTGCTGCCTATTTCTTTTTCATCCGCTGATATGACATTTTCGGATCTTTCCGGCTACTTCAAAAAACTTGAAGACACTGCGTCACGAAATAGCATGACGGAAATTTTGGCTGACTTGTTCCACGCGTCAACTCCTTCGGAGATCGGAAAGATTTGTTATCTTTTATTGGGAAGAGTGGCGCCGCTCTATGAACCCGTCGAGTTTGGTGTTGCGGATAAATTTATGATCCGAGCGATTGCGAAGGCCTATGAGATGAAAGAAGACCATGTGAAAAAAGAATTTAAGAAGACAGGTGATTTAGGAAGTGCGGCGGAGAAGTTTTCGGAAACAGCAAATAACAAACAGCAAACAGCAAAAGGATTAAGCGTCGTTCGTGTCTATGAAAAGCTTGCGGAGATAACGGGGATGGGGGGGGAGGGGTCACAGGAGAAAAAAATCGATGCACTGGCAGATATTCTTGCGTCGGTTGATCCACTTTCCGTCCGCTACATCGCGCGGATTCCACTCGATAAACTCCGATTGGGATTTTCCGATATGACGATTCTCGATAGCTTGTCCTGGATGCTTACCAACGATAAATCACAACGGGTGCTTCTTGAAGATGCGTACAATGTGCGGCCGGACATTGGCTTTATCGCAGAAACCGCCCTCGCGCGGGGTATCGCAGGATTGACCCACGTGCATATCAAGCTTGGGGTGCCGATTTTGCCTAGTTTGTGCCAACGGATTCCGACGGCGGATGAAATGATAAAAAAAATGGGTGAGGTGGCGGTCGAGCCGAAATGGGATGGGGTGCGGGTGCAGATTCACTACATTGCGTCAACGCGTCAACGCGTCAACGCGTCAGTGATTAAAACATTTTCGCGCAACTTAGAAAATACTACAGAAATGTTTCCGGAGCTGCAAATGATTGGCGATCAATTGGATGTTCGGGAAATTATCCTGGACAGCGAAGCCATAGGGGTGGATCCGGCGACCGGAAACCTGATCCCGTTTCAGGAAACCATGACCCGCAAACGGAAACATGATATTGAGGAAACCCGGGCCAATGTACCACTCAAATTTTTCGTTTTTGACGTGTTATATAAAGATGGAAAAGAGTTACTCAATACACCTCTTTCAGATCGCCGTACCATACTGGAAAAAACCGTCAAAAATGGAAATATTCTTACTATTTCTCCTCAAATCGTGACCTCTTCGCCGGACGAGATCCGGCAGTATCATGATGCACAAATTGCCGCGGGACTGGAAGGAGTGGTGGTAAAAAAATGGGCAAGTCCCTATGAACCCGGACGCCGCGGATTTAGTTGGGTGAAGTTTAAAGAAGAAGAAGGAAAGACCGGAAAACTCACCGATACTATTGATGCGGTGGTTATGGGATATACTGCCGGGCAGGGGAAACGGATCGCATTCGGCATCGGCCAAGTATTGCTCGGCGTGCGGGACGGTGAACAGTTTGTCACCATTACCAAACTTGGGTCGGGAACCACGGAAGCAGAATTGGTATCGCTGTTTAACACATTGAAAAATTTGCGCGTCAAGAATCAACCCAAGGAATACAAAAACGTGCACAAAAATTTTACGCCGGACGTATGGGTAACGCCCGCAATCGTTTTGGAAATTGCCGGCGATGACCTGACGAAATCGTCAACGCACGGGGCCGGTGTGGCGGTGCGGTTCCCGCGGCTGGTTCGGATCAGGACCGACAAATCAGACAATCAGGTGACGACGGTCCATGAAGTGGGACAGATGTTTAGAAACCAGGGGAAGCGATAATATATGGAAAAACCATTGTTCTCCATCATCATCCCGACGCTCAACGAAGAAAAGTTTCTTCCCAAGCTTTTGGATTCGTTGATAGCACAAAGTGACAAAGATTTTGAAGTAATTGTGGTGGACGGAGCATCGGTGGATAAAACAGAAGAAGTGGCCCAATCGTATAGTAAACGAGTGCCTAACCTATCGATTGTTCGGGCAGGGAAAGCCGGAGTTTCGTATCAGAAAAATTTAGGAGCTGCGCGGGCCGTGGGCGAGTGGGTGGCGTTTGTCGATGCGGATGTCATCTTTTATTCATATTGTATTGAACGCATGCGATCATTTGTGGCTGACGGAAACTGTCAATTTTTTACTCCCTGGTTCAGTCCGGATGCTTCGATTACCTCTGATGTTGCGGT
>JBBTTP010000087.1:0-4180 GCA_038064215.1 Patescibacteria group bacterium
TTCGGCAATCTGTTTATGGCGGCATTATCCGACATTTTAGGCTCCCAACAAGAAGCCATCCGGCAAACCGGTAAAGTACTGCGGATCCACGGCACGGTGATCCCGGTTTCATTTACCGACACGAATTTATTCGCGACCTATGAAGACGGCCACACCGTTTCCGAAGAGCACTTGATTGATGAGCCTGCACACGACGGCAGGATGCGCATTACTAACGTATTTCTGAAGCCGGTTGCCCGGGCCAACTCTGATGCAGTGAAAGCCATAGAATCCGCTGATCTGATCGTTTTGGGGCCCGGCGATTTATATACCAGCGTCATTCCAAATCTTTTAGTGAAAGGCATACATACTGCGATACGACATACGAAAGCTCACGTAGTCTATATCGTCAATCTCATGACCAAATACGGTCAAACGTACAATTTCGGAGCGAGTGAGCATATACGCGTGCTCGAAACGTTTATCGGCCATTCTCTGGACTCTGTGATCATAAACAGTGCACCGATTCCGAAAAAAGCGCTTGACGTGTATGCAAAAGCGCATGAGCAAGCAGTATCAGATGATATCTCAAACAATAAAAACTACCGGGTCATGCGCGTTGACGTCGCGGGCTCAGTCCTTATTGAACACGCAAAAAGTGATACACTGGTGAGGAGCCTTATCCGGCATGACAGCGAAAAATTGGCCAAAGTACTGGCTGCACTTCTATGAAACCTATCATCCTGACCGTCCATCTCATCGTCACGCTATCGCTTATTACGCTTATTCTTTTGCAAAATAGCAAAGGCGGGTTGGGGAGCGCGTTTGGAGGCGGGGAATGGTACCGGACGAAACGGGGTGCAGAAAAAATTGTTTTTGTTGCAACCATCATCGCCTCCGTCGCGTTTTTGGCTACATCCATGGCTACCCTCCTGTAAGATATGATGCTTCGCCGGGGACGTTTTATCTATTGGCTATTGGCCGAGCTCGTGCAAAAATACAAAGGAGCACTGATGCTTGGATTCTTAATCGGGCTTATTCTGCCCATCGCTTTTTCGCACTTTTCAAAAAATATTCAATGGCTTCCGGTTGAAAAAATAGAACGCGTCGGACTCGTCGGCGATTACACCCCCTCCACGCTTCCTGCCAGTATTCAAAATAAAATCAGCATTGGCGTAACTGCTCTTGATGAAAGCGGAATTCCAAAACCCGCACTTGCGACATCGTGGGAAGTCACGGACTCCGGAAAGCTCTATACGTTTCATCTGCGCGACGACCTCGTGTGGCACGACGGAAAAAAAGTAGAAGCAAAAGACATTAACTACAATATTAAACAGGTTACCTTTACGTCAATCAACACGACCACGCTGGAAGCAACCCTCGCCTCTCCCCATAGCCCGTTTCCGGTGCTTCTTGCGAAGCCTATCTTTCGGCCGGGGCTCATTGGATTTGGCCCGTATCAGGTCGTGGGTATCCGTTTACAGGGCGATCGGGTGCAATATCTTAAACTAACGCCTGTGACTCATCCTTCTGATCCCATATACGAATACCGTTTTTACCGGACAGAGGCTCTCGCATTCACTGCATACAAACTCGGAGAGATCGATTCCCTGGAAGACATTACGGAAAAACAGGGGATATCGAATTTTGGCAAACCACGCATCGCAGAAAAAGTAAACTATCACCGCATGGTTGTGCTTTTTTTCAACACAAAAGAATCTATTCTTAAAGAAAAAAGCATCCGGCAGGCACTCGCGTACGGTGTACCACCCATTGCCGAGGATCGCGCCTATTCGCCCATTAGCATTCGCTCCTGGGCATACACCGATAAAATCCGCACGTACATCCCCGACAATGACCGGGCCGCGAAACTCCTCACAACCGCGGGCATTGCCAGCCAATCTGCTAGTCTTACCATCACCACGTTTATCCCGTATGTGCAGTTGGCCCAGTCTATCGCAAATAACTGGACAGCCCTCGGCGTGCCGACGTCGGTAAAGGTAGAAAGCTCCACGCCACAGTCGTATCAGGTACTTTTGGCATCGCTCGATATTCCTCCGGATCCTGATCAGTATCCGTTCTGGCACTCCACGCAAACGGCCACCAACATATCCGGCTACGTCAATGTAAAAATAGACAAACTCCTTGAAGACGGCCGCCAAGAGGGAGACGACGAAAAGCGCAGGGCCCTGTATGCGGATTTTCAAAAAAGACTTGTGGACGACGCCCCGGCGGTTTTCCTCTATTACCCCAAGACATATACTATCAAAAGAAGATAGAACGTATGCACAAAAATATTCGCCTTCTTGCGCTGTTTAATTTCTTCACTGATTTTCACCTTTATACGGCGATCCTTATCATTTATTTTGCAAACGTTACCGGCTCCTATGCATTGGGCATGAGTTTATTTTCCGTTGCCATGGTGTCGTCTGCTTTGTTTGAAGTGCCAACCGGTGTTTTTTCTGATTATCTGGGCAGAAAAAAGACCATGATATTGGGAGCTGTATGCAGTGTTTTATCCGTTGTTTTCTATGCAATGGGAACCAGCTATTTGATTTTATTTATCGGGGCTTTATTTGAGGGATTACAACGGGCTTGGTATAGCGGCAATAATGATGCGTTACTTTACGAAACTCTTTCCAGCACAAATAATAAAGATTCGTATGACCACTATCTGGGGAAAACAAGCTCCATGTTCCAGGTGGCTGCAGCGGCGGGTATTATCATCGGCGGAATCATTGCGACTCGATCTTTTTCCATTATCATGTGGCTTTCGGTCATCCCGCAGGTAATTTGTCTCATGCTATCTTTTTTCATCGTTGAACCAACAAAACAAAGCGGACAAAATGCCAATATTTATTCACATCTCATCACTGCCACAAAAAAGCTTTGGTCCAACAACACACTCAAGTTGCTCAGCTTGAATAGCATTATCGGACAGGCAGTAGGCGAGTCCACCTATCAATTCCGGGCAGCATTCGTCAATACGCTGTGGCCGCTTTGGGCGGTTGGTTTTTCTACGGTACTATCCAGTATTGGCGCCGCTGCGAGCTACTGGTACAGTGGGAAACTCATTAAAAAAATCGGCGCGTACCGGTTGCTGCTTATTGCAAACCTGTATAGCAAAACGATCAATGTTGCGTCAGTAGCCGTAGCAACAGTAATTTCACCTGTTCTTATGTCGACAACTTCGCTGTTCCTTGGTGTAAGCAAAGTAGCAAACAGTAAACTCATACAACAGGAGTTTACCGATGAGCAGAGGGCTACTCTTGGATCCATCACTTCTTTCCTGGGCAATCTCGCATTCAGCGTTTTTGCAGTTGTTCTTGGAATTCTGGCGGACCGCTTTGGACCAACCAAAGCACTTCTCTTTGCATATCTATCGTACTTACCAAGCCTAGGAATAAATTGGGTCTTATACAAAGACAATAAGAACGGATAACGCTTTCGGCACACACCCGCAAAAAATAAAAAAATAACCTTTCAGGTTACATAGCTTGAAAACACGCACAGCATATCGTAACTTTGTCTTGGATCAAATCGGGTACGCCAAAACGCTCGGAAAGATACAATACATCACGATTGATGGGGAAACCGCATAATAGTAGAATGTTCAAACGTAAAGAACCTGGAAGGTTAATTTGCTTGGAAGGTTAATTTGCTTAATTTGCTAAAAGGCCAAATCGGCTTATTTGAAAGCTTACGGTCGCTTGGTGTCCAATCTTGCTGCCAAGCTGAGATTCTCTCCCCAGTCTTCTCGTCCAAAGACCATGCACTACAATCTCTACTGCTTGCCCGACTTTTTACCTGACCTAAGTTTGTTTGTAGTTTCTCGCATGGCTATTCTAGAAAGACTGTTTAGGTTTTGTTTTAAATATTTTTCAACTTCGACTTTGTGATTTTTGATTAAGTCCCGCAAAAGCCAGGAAACTGCCTTAGTTATTAATATATTACTCTCGTTTTTTAGCTTGCCTATATTATCAAATGCCAATTCCGAAAGTCTCATGTCGACAGAATGACGTACCGGGCCAGTTAAAAGAACCAAAGAAGCCCTCCTTTTGTGGATATTCTTACTGTTTGAAAATACTCTAATTAATTTTTCCCAATCCAACCACTTATACAGAATTTCGTCAGCAGTAAAATTCCCCTGGCAAATTGAGTCAACCTCCGCCCACCCCTCTGCGTTATCAAGCCAAAAGTC
>JBBTTP010000088.1:0-2813 GCA_038064215.1 Patescibacteria group bacterium
GCAGCGATACGCTTACGAATAATCGTTGAGGATATACTCGCCGTCACCAACAGTTCGTGGGACACCACGGTCATATTTTCTTCCACCGGCTCCGCCGGGTAGCCGGGCCTGGGAAATACGAAAAACGGCAATGCGATGAGAAGCTTCTGCCACCCCTGCCACGCGCGAAAACCCGCAAGCTGATCCGAGCCGATGATAAATGAAAATTTATGACCTTTCGGTAAAAACGGCAAAATATACACCGTCTCCCCGTCCAGCTTATTATCAACCTCAATCGTTGATACACGAATCCTATCTCCTTCAAGGAGCCGCGTCATGGCCAGCCGATGCTCCACTGGCGCTACGTCTTTTGAAGGACTCTGGTCGTAATTTGGCAATAGCCACACCTCGTCCACGCCGCAAAAATCCAGCACCTGCCGGGCCATCCAAACGTGGCCTATATGCGGAGGATTAAACGAACCACCGAGGAGTGCGATGCGCATAAAATTAGCTAATTTTCTTCGTATACCGCTCCCTACTGCCGCGGATGACCTTGTCCCGATTTTGGTTTTTGGCCCGCGGCAAGGGCAGAGTGGTCGCGGAAAACGGACCCGAAGTATGGTTGTCAATCGAAAGCTTCAAGATCACCTGGTAATTGCCCAATCCCACCAGCTCTTCTTCTTTATATTTCAATCCAAACTCCCGGGCTAATAGCCGCGCATCAAACGCGCCGACACTAAACGACACAATCGACCCGGCATTACCAAAAATTGCTTTCTGCACTTCCTCATCAATTTGTCCGATGTACTGGTTGGCGAGTGTCAGATCCAGCCGGTACTTGCGCGCTTCAGAAAGAATTTTAATGAAGGAATTGGTGGCAAAATTCTGAAACTCATCAACATACAGATAAAAATCTTTTCGCTCGCCCTCTGCCACGTACACGCGGTTCATCGCAGCCAGCTGCAGCTTCGTGATAATCATAGCCCCCAACAATGCACTACTATCTTCGCCAAGTTTGCCCTGAGACAAATTAACAAAAACTATTTTCCCTTCATTCATCATCGTTTCAAGGTCTACGGTTGACACCGGACTACCGATAATATTGCGGATCGTCTGGGACGACAAAAACTGGCCGACTTTATTGAGTATCGGCGATACTGCTTCGCTGCGAAGCTGCGGGCTCATTTTGCCAAACTCGTTAAGCCAAAAATTTTTGAGCACCTGGTCCGGAAGTTTTTCTACAATCTTTGCCCGATAGTGCTCATTGGTCAAAAGTTCCGGCACTTGCAAAAACGTCGCCTGCGGCACGTGAAGCAGGGTCAGGATCGTATTTCGCAATATATACTCCAGCCGCGGCCCCCAGCTGTGCGCGTAGAGCTTGTAAAAAATCGAGACAATGCCCGACGCAATAAGCTCCCGGTACACGGGATTTTTCACTTCCAGAGGATTGAGATGAAACGGGTGTTCGGTGTCTGACGGATCTAAATAGACGACATCATTAATGCGGTACGACGGCACAAAATCCAGCAAAATATCCGTGAGGTCTCCGTGCGGATCAATCACCGCCAGTCCTTCGCCGTTTCGCATGTCGTTGATCGCCATGTTGGCAATCATAGTAGACTTTCCGGTACCGGTTTTCCCCACCACATAGACGTGCTTCCTGCGGTCTTCTTTTTTTATGCCAAACGTCGCCACGGCATTTTTGAATTCCGTGCGGGCAAAAAAATTAACTGCTGCGATGGGAAGATCTTCCGGCGCTTCTCCGGTGAGGTGTGCACCCCAGGAAATGTTTTTTATCGCGGAAAGTGCCAAACCCGGCGGATGCCACAGCGACGCAAGTTCAGGTGCTGTCAGCACCTGAAACTTGGGCCCGAGGTCAGAAGTTCGGGCTGCGAACGCATGCTCCAGTTTTTTCTTCTGCCAAAATGCCGGTTCTGACACTGCCAAATTATTTCCCTCTCCGAGCGTATACACGCCGAATGTGCCGCCCACGGTATGCAACAGTTCCTTTGCCCGCAGCTCCGACGCAGCCACTGCCACAATCCGGATCGCCGCAGAGAGTCCCATCTGGGAAATTTTACTTTCAATGATGCGTGCATGCGGATGATTTTTGGTGCGGCCGATGGTGGACGTCGGATCAGGAATCCCGCGGGCGATAACTGCGGCCCCGGTCTGCTGCCACCGGTTGCCGGCTGGCGATAGCCGCAGCTGCACCGCCACTGCTTCACCTGCCGGAAGCTTTGCCATCTGCCCCAACACGCTTGCCAATATGTCCAGATCCTTCACATCTTTATAAGTTTTCAGGGGATAATAAAATGCATTCGTCAAAACGAGCTGGCCCACGGCATGAGGGAGTCCCAAAAAATGCGGCGCATAGTCAGAAGCAGGCGACAAGAGCACCTTGGGGTATTGGGCCGTCAGCTGGCTCTCGACATACGTCCGGACAGACCCGGGCAACCCGACGAAAAAATGAATGCCGCTGTTGACCGAGACGATTTCAAAACTAAAATATTTAGGAAGATGGCGCGGTCCAAAAAGCCGTGCCAACAGTCCGCCGTGGCCGCCGCCGGCGCCAATCGCTGCAAACACCTGCTCCATGGCCGCGGGCAACTCCTGGCTATCCCGGCTGTTTTTCACTTCCAAAAGAACAAACGGAGAATCCATGCATTAATCATACCCTAATCAAGCACAAATTCCAAAACTCAAAATCCAAAATAAATTCAAATTTTTGAATCTTGTGCTTGAAATTTGGGATTTTTCGTGAAAAGAAAAGTACCACTTTTCACGGTCCTGATGCGCTTTGTGCTATTGAACCACACAAAAATACTGTTTAC
>JBBTTP010000088.1:2913-8204 GCA_038064215.1 Patescibacteria group bacterium
TTTTCACGGTCCTGATGCGCTTTGTGCTATTGAACCACACAAAAATACTGTTTACAATGAAATTATGGAGCAGCATCCGGTTCCGCAAAACGTCACCACATTTCAATTTCGCCTCATCGGCGACATGACCATAAAACAATTCGGGTATCTGGCCGGCGGAGCAATCGTCGCGTATATCTCCTATAAGCTCCCGCTGCCGTTTTTTTTCACCTGGCCGCTGACTATTGCCAGCGCGCTGTTTGGCTTTGGTCTGGCGTTTGTACCGGTAGAAGAACGGCCTATGGATGTCTGGGTGCTTTCGTTTTTCAAAAGCATCTACAGCCCGACAGAATATATGTGGAAGAAATCAAAACCCAAGCCCGTGCCCCAACGAGAGTTGCCAAAGCTTGCCCCGACACAACCCGCGCCGCATAGCGCCCCTTCGTCGCACACGTCAACACTGTTGACCTGGCACGTCACCGATCCGTTTAGATGGATCCGGGATATGCTTCATCCAAAACCGAAACCAACATCCCAAGGTAACACGTTGCCGGATATTTTTAATAAAATTCCGACCGCATCAGTCACCGGCAAACGTATGGAAATTCCAACCCCAACGCCGGCAGCAACCGCCGCGCCCGCAACGACTCGGGCAATCGACGAGGCACAGAAAAAAACCGCAGTACTGGAAGAAAAACTCGACACCCTCGAAAAAGAACTGGGCAGTAAAACCATGAGCGACACACGGATTCTGGAACTTCAAAAACAGCTCACCGAGGCGCTCCAGCAACGATCTGAAATGGAAAAAGAGATTATTGCACTTCGGCAAAAAGCACCTATGCCGCAACGGGCAGATGGAGCACTGCAGCGGGCATTTGCCGCCGTTCCCGCGACTTCTGCTCAACCCACAGTCCGGATCATCAACCCGGCGGATGCAGTGCGGGCGGGCCTGCCGCGCCTGACGACATTTCCCAACGTGGTCGCCGGCATTATCAAAGATCATGATAACGAACTTTTGGCCGGGGTCCTCGTAACGGTCCGGGATGTCGAGGGCATTCCGCTTCGGGCGCTTAAAACCAACAAGCTTGGCCAGTTTGCCGCCTCCACACCGCTCCCCAATGGCACGTACCTGGTGGAAGTGGAAGACCCGCGCAGCCGATTTACCTTTGACCGCGCACAAATTTTGTTAAACGGCACACTCGTACCAACCATAGAAATCACTGCCAAAAGCCAAAAAGAATTGTCACGGGAAAAATTAGCAAAGGAGATATTCGGAGGCGTATGACCCAGCCCATCATTCCCATCCGCTCA
Organism: Patescibacteria group bacterium; assembly: GCA_038064215.1. Taxonomy (GTDB): domain Bacteria; phylum Patescibacteriota; class Microgenomatia; order UBA10105; family UBA927; genus JACREN01. Next base: position 4,204 of record JBBTTP010000088.1, read on the forward strand.
TCCACGCAAAACTTTACGGAAATTGAGGCAATCGATCACGACCTCGTTCTCTTTGCCGACGGATCAGCCGCGCTTATCATCCAGACCACTGCAGTGAATTTCGGCCTTTTGTCCGAAAGGGAGCAGGCTACCATCATCACCAGCTACGCCGGGATTCTCAACTCGCTCTCCTTCCCTATCCAAATTCTCATCCGCACCCAATACAAAGACGTCACTGCGTATCTCAAACTTTTAGAGGAACAGGAGGCAAAGCAAAAAAATCCGAAACTCGTCAAAAGCATCCACAATTACCGGGAATTTGTGGCGGCAACGGTGAAAGAAAAAGAGGTATTGGACAAAAATTTTTACATCGTGATCCCATTTTCCCGGCTGGAACTGGGAACGTCGCCGAGCGTCCTTTTCGGCAGCAAAAAACAGGGCCTGCCGTACCCCAAAGCATACGTATTTGAACGCGCACTCATGGTGCTGACCCCCAAACGGGACCACATCATCCGGCTGTTGGGCAAGCTGGGCCTCCGGGCCACACAGCTCACGAATGTTCAGATTACAAAACTATTTTTTTCCATTTACAATCCGGGGGCAACCTATGGACTCCTCAATCCGATGCCGGAAGACAATCCCGACAGCGCTGTCGGGGCCGTCGGCGGGCCGCTATCGGTCAATGACGTCATCGCGCCTCCTGCCATCACCGTGGACTTTGATCACCTGAAAATCGGCGACGGATACACGCGCACCCTCTTTGTTGCCAGCTACCCGCGGTTTGTTTCTGCCAATTGGCTTGAGCCGCTCGTGTCGTTTAATCATACGCTCGACATCTCCATGTATGTGTATCCCACCAAAAGCGAAGAAGTTTTAGAAAATTTGAGGAGGAAAGTCGGGGAAATGGAAGCCACGATCCAGTCAGACATGAAGCGCGGCCGCGTCATCGAGCCGTCGGTCCAGGTGGCGCTGGAAGACGCACTCTCGCTCCAACAGGAACTTGCGAAAGGTTCGGAGCGGTTTTTCCAGTTTGGGCTCTACATTACGATACCGGCTACGTCGCTTGAAGACCTGAATAAAGCGACCAAACAGGTCGAGGCCACGCTCGGATCTCTTATGATCCTGACCAAAAAATCCGTGCTTCAAATGGAAGAAGGGCTTAAAACCACACTTCCCACAGGGCAAGACCGGCTCCTGGTCACCCGCAACATGGATACGACATCGCTTGCCACCACGTTCCCGTTTACGACGAGCGAATTAACCGCCAATGAAGGCATTCTCTATGGCATAAACGAGCACAACGACAGCCTGGTGATTTTTGACCGGTTCAGTTTAGAAAATGCGAACATGGTTATTTTTGGAAAGTCTGGCGTCGGTAAAAGTTATGCCGTCAAGCTTGAGGTCATGCGCTCGCTCATGTTTAACACCGAAGTTATCATTATTGACCCGGAAAATGAGTATGAAGCCCTCACCCACGCACTCGGCGGAGAATACATCCGGTTCCACTTTGGCACAACAACCAAAATTAATCCCTTTGATCTGGCGCTTTTGAAAAACATCAACCCCGAAGAGTCAGGGCCGGAATTCAGTGAGCTCAACCAAAAAATACTCGCTCTTCACGGATTTTTCCGCGTCGTCATGGGTTCACTCACGCCGTCGGAAGACGCACTTTTGGACCGCGCACTTATTCTCACGTATAAGCAAAAGGGTATCACGCCGGATCCGGCGACGCAGGGAAAAGAGCCGCCGCTTATGGAGGATTTATATAAAACCCTCATTGGCATGGAAGAGTCGCTGGCCCGCGGGCTTGCCGACCGCATAGAAAAATTTGTGAAGGGAAGCCTGGTGGGCATCTTTGACCAACAGACCAACGTGGAAATCCGAAACCCGCTGACGGTTTTTTCCATCCGGGATCTTGAGGAAGAAATCCGGCCCATTGCCATGTACCTCATCCTCGACTTTATCTGGACCAAGGTCCGCCGCGATACCAAACGCCGGATGCTCGTCGTCGACGAGGCGTGGTACATGATGAAATATCCGGACTCGGCCAATTTTCTCCACTCCATAGCTAAACGCGCGCGGAAATATTATTTGGGGCTTACGACGATCACCCAGGATGTTGAGGATTTTCTCGCTGTTGATTTGGGGAAAGCCATCATCCAAAACAGCAGTTTGCAGATTCTTCTCAAACAATCCACCGCTGCCATCGACAAAGTCGCGGGAATCTTTTATTTGTCTGAGGGAGAAAAACACCTGCTTCTTTCGGCAGATGTGGGTGAGGGGCTATTTTTTGCCGGCCCGGCCCACGCCGCCATCCGCGTGATTGCCAGCCAGGAGGAACACGCGCTTGCCACCACCAAACCGCAGGATGCAGAGAAGCGCGCCGCTCCCCCTTCTCTTCCGACTCCCAACCGACCGATTTTTACGGTAGAATCCGTAGGCAATCATGAGTGAGGAAAAAACACCAGAGACCATTTCGCTTGGAGAATTTTTAAAAACCGCATCGGAACGGCCGACGGCGGAATTGTGGGCTTGGGCTGAACAGTATCCCCAATTGGCACCCGCGCTGGAAGAAATAAAAAAACAATGTATTTTAGGCTCCCCGGATGAAGCAAGAAATGCACTTCTGGGTGCCCTTAGCCGGACAGAAAGAGAGCTGCCTTCGCAAGTAAAAAACACGGCGCCCGCTCCGGAAGGATCGGCTGCTGTTCCGCGCCGGGTCGCCTACGTCGAGAGCATTACGCAATCGATTACTGACGAAAAGAAAAAAGTGCGCAGGGCTTTTGCCGGTCAACTCACCAGAAATTTCATCAACCAGACAGGCGTTCAGGTCGCTGAAGAAAAAAAACGCATCCTACAAGACCGTCTCACTAACCGTCTCGTTCATAAAAAAATAACAACAGACGCTGCACGGGGCGCACTTATCGCATCAATAGAAGACGTGCCGGAACTCAAAGAGGTGATCAGCCAAAAACCCGCCATCGTCGAGGCGGCATTAAAAAATGAACAACCTGTGCTGCGCCGCATAGAACATGTTGAAAATGTTATTGACGAGGCAGCGCTCACTGCGCTCAACGATCAGGCGTCATCACCAAAACCGGATGTTTTTCTTGCCATCGCCGCAGAAAAAGCGACCTACACCAACGAACCGGTTGACCGTATTGTTCAGCAATCCGCCGGACTTGCCCGGGCCGCCGTCGCGGTGAACGCAAACATTTCAGACCTGGGAGATTTGTCCCGGTCGGGTAAATTTTTCCAGTCTTTTGCCAAAAGCGGCGCTGCAAAAGCCGTGGCGCCTGCGGCAGACGCACTTTTCGATATCGTTGCCCGCATCAATCCTCCGGCGGCCAAGGCGTTTGTGGAGTCAGTCATCGACCGGTCGCTCGCCAGAGTTACCGGCACCATCGAACAAACAACCAAGGCAATGGTTGATCGAATCGGACAGACAGCGGCGCAATCCGGCCTTCTTCAAACGACACTCAAAAATTGGAATCAGCAAATCATACAACAACAATCCACAACCGGAGGAGTGGTAAAGGCCCGAAGCGTATTCGATGACATCGCGGGGACAATTTTTGGCAAAAGCATTGACGAAGGCGTGTTTAGCTACGCGGAGCTTGTACAACGTCGTTTGGTCAAGGGCGAACATCTGCCCGCGTGGCAACAGATTCACGTGGTCGGCATAGTGCAACACCAACCGCACCTCATTCACTTCGAGCCAATTGGCGGGGTTGGCGGTTGGGCGCTGTCGTGGCTTTCCAACACTATTGCACAAAAAACCGGCGGCAAAGTGGCGTCAGCCGTCGTAGGAACTGCCGCAAAAGAAGCAGGTAAACGTGCAGCGGCAGCAGTCTTAACCAAGCTTGGGCTCTCTGCCCTTGTCGGCACTGCCTCCGGCGGCGTGAGCCTTATGATTCAGGCGGCTGTACAGGGAGGACTTTGGTTGGGCGGGAAAATTATGGGGCTTGCCGGGTTTCTTTTTTCCGGCCAGTGGATCACCAACCTTCTTTCGTCCACAGGAA
>JBBTTP010000089.1:0-6773 GCA_038064215.1 Patescibacteria group bacterium
TCACCAATTTTGTAAAGTATCTAGTTAGAGCGTTTCGGTGGCCCATCCGAGGTCTGACCCCGATACTCAAGGAACTTCTTCCGGCTTTCGGCTACGAGGAACATGATGCTGGAGGCAATCGTTGCGATGCCAAGAAGATAGATGGGCGGGGTAGCAAGGGAAAAAAGCGGGTTAAAGAGCGGCACATACATAAGGCTCACCTGTACTGCTATAATGACGATGGGCAAAAGAATCCACGCGTTTTTCAGCGTGTGTTTGGTAAAAAATGACCGATCGGCCACAGCGACGTCCCAAAAAATAAACTGTTGGGCCAGGATGATAACGCTAAATGCAAGCGTCCGGGCAAGCATTGTATCGCCTCGCTGCCAGCCCAGCCAGAATGCGAAAATTGTCGTGACTGCCGTAAGGGAGCTTACTTCAACAATCCAGCGCAGGTCAAAGCGGGTAAAAAGATTGGTATCCGTACGGGGTTTTCTTTGCATGATGGCATGATGCCGCGGGGTTAATGCCAGGGCAATAGCCGGCAGTCCATCGGTCACCAGATTCATGTAGAGTATGTGGATCGGTGCTAAAATAAACGGCCAGCCGAGCAAACTCCCGCCCACGATGGCAATCACTTCCCCCACGTTGCACCCGATCAAATATTTGATGGCAGACTTCATGTTGTCATAGATCACCCTGCCTTCGGCAATCGCCTCTACCAGCGTGGCATAATTATCATCAGTGATAACCATTTCTGCTGCTTCTTTGGCTACATCCGTGCCGGTTAAACCCATGGCCACTCCGACATTTGCCTGCTTGAGTGCAAGCGCATCATTGACTCCGTCTCCGGTGACCGCTACGATCTGCCCGGATTTTTGCAAAAGTTCTACAATGCGGAGTTTTTGCTCCGGCGTCGTACGGGCAAACACGCGGGTGCCGGGCAGTATTTTTAGAAACGCTTCGTCAGACAGTGTATGTATTTGAGTACCGGTAAGCACCGTATCGCGAGCCTTGAGAAGCCCGATTTTTTGGGCTATGGCTGCTGCCGTCAGTTCATTATCACCCGTGATCATAATCGTGCGGATTCCTGCGTCTTGGGCCATGCGGATTGCGGCCGGCACTTCCGCCCGGTGCGGATCGGCAATACCCACAAATCCTACAAAGGTGAAATCGGCCTCTGTTTGTTCTTTGGATAATCCGTTTTTCCATGGGGTTTTATGATACGCAAGAGCCAGCACGCGCAACCCCTCGCCCGCAAATTTGGAAAACGCGGCTCGGATGACTTCGCGATTCTTTGCAGTCAATGGCTTTTCCCCAGTTTTCGTTAGAAACCGTTCGCTTCGGTCCAACATGGATTCCGGTGCGCCTTTGGCAAATACATGCGTTCCGGTGGCATCTTTCCAGACGACGGACATGGTTTTGGTGACTGCGTCAAATGCGAATTCTTCCAGCAGCGTGCCGTCATCCTTATACCTGTCGGGATTTATTCCACAATCTTTTGCCAACAGTAACAGCGAGCCTTCCGTTTGATCACCGATCACAGTATGACCGGAAAGGCTTGCGTTATTGCAGAGCGCCCCAATTTTTAAAAGGAGGGAAAGATTTTTAGAGCGTTGCAGTGTAGAGTCATGTGCGGAAAAGGAAGATCCTGCCAGCCATATATCAGTCACGCGCATTTCATTTTTCGTCAGCGTGCCGGTTTTGTCCGTTGCAATGACGGTGATGGAACCTAATGTTTCTATGGCGCTTAATTTCCGAAGCACCGCACCCTTTTTAGCCATGCGTTCACTGCCAAGAGCCAGGGTAATCGTGATGACAGCCGGCAAACCTTCGGGAACCGCAGCAACCGCGAGACTAATTGCCGTAAGTACAATTTCAAGGAAAGGATTATGTTTCAATATCCCGATAGTCAAAATTACGCCTGCGCTTGCCAAAGCGAGAAACCCTAATTGCTTGGCGACACCGGATAATTTTTTCTCAAGCGGCGTTTCTTCTTTTTCTATGAGTGCAAGTTTTGCCGCAATAGAGCCGAACCGGGTCTGCATGCCGGTGGCGGTTACACGAGCGGTCACTCTGCCTCGAGCGACCACCGTGCCTAAATATAATTCCCCGTCTGCATGCTTTTCTATCGGCATGGATTCGCCGGTGAGGCTCGATTCATTCACTTCCAAATGCATGCTTTCCAATATTTTGCAGTCTGCAGGCACCTTGTTGCCCTCTTCCAAAAACACCAAATCGCCGGGTACAAGCAGGGTGCTATCTATTTCCTGATGCAAGCCATCTCGGAGTACCCGGACGCGGGATACTGCCATGCGCTTGAGGGCTGCAAGGGCCTTTTCCGCTTTAAATTCCTGGGCAAAACCAAGCATGGCATTGAGAATTACGATTGAGAGAATGAGTCCCCCTTCCAAAAAATCACCAAGCAGGGCCGACGCAGCAGTGGCGATAAGGAGGATGATGACTAAGGGGCTCTTAAATTGACCGAGGAAAATGGTAAGCGGTGTGGTCTTGGACTGTTGGATAAGCTCATTGCGGCCGAAGCGGGACAGGAGTGCTTGTGCTTCTTTATTGGTCAATCCGAGTCTCTTCATTTTTTTATTATATATCCTTTTTATGCCAGGAGACTGAGGTCAGGATGGGCGCGTAGATATCGTCTTTTAGTGAAATGCAAAGCCCGTCAACTTCTTTTTGATCCGGCGGCTCGTTTCGAAATGCCACAAACGGCACATCGCGTATGATAGCAAGCGGCGTTTGCTCATTGCCCTCACCCATCACGGCCACCGCTGCAGCAGCAAGGCCATCGATCATGCTTGCTTTGGTCGCATGGAGGTGCCTGCCGAAAATATCCGGTGTATCAATGTAGTTTTTCAGGGGTTCAACCCCGCACCAGCTTATTGCTCTGCCGCGCGTACCCCACTGAAGCGGAGCAATGTGACTATCCGTGATGATAACGCCAAGCTTCGTTCGTCTGTATTTCTTCCGGAGATATTCCCAGATTAAGCTCGCTGATTTGAACGGCTGACGCGGCCACAGGATGAAGTATCCATTGCCGTTGCTTTCGTCTATGCCGGCGTTGGCGACCAGCTTGTTGTCTTTGATGGTTATGGTGACGCCATACGATTGAGAGAGAGGAATATCCAGATAAGAATCCGCTTCCCGTTTAATAAGATCAGGTTTATCAACCGACCCGTCATTTTTGACGATTGATCCCTCGCAGATACTGACAATTTTCGACGTAACCGCCACAACGTCGCCATTTTGTAGTGCGGGCAGGCTTGTATCAAGAATCGAAAAAAGATCATCGCTTTTAGAAATTTTCTTGGTGTGATAACTCGTCACGATCATGCCATCATTATACAATAGGCAGTATAATGATGGTCACCATGAAATCTTTTTGGGACAAGCTTCCGGTGCCGTTTGTGGCCCTGGCACCGATGGACGGCATCACGGATCCGGTGTTCCGGCAGATTGTGACGCAAGCCGGCAAGCCGGACGTTCTGTTTACTGAATTTGTAAGTGCCGACGGGCTTGTTTCGGCAGGCCGAGAGCGGTTAACCCGGCATTTATTGTTTCAACAAAACGAGCATCCGATTGTGGCGCAATTGTTCGGAAGTAATCCGGATCATTTCTGCCAAGCGGCCAAGCTTGTACAATCCCTTGGATTTGACGGTGTGGATATTAATATGGGCTGTCCGGACAATAATGTGGTGAAACGCGGCGGCGGAGCAGGACTTATGAAAACACCTCAGATAGCTGCAGCCGTTATTGGTGCGGTAAAGGAAGGCGCTGGTGGCCTGCCGGTCAGCGTAAAAACGCGCATCGGCTATGACGACGTACAGGTTGGCGAATGGATTCCGTTTTTGCTCTCTCAAAATATTGCCGTATTAAGCGTGCACCTGCGGACGCTTCGTCAGATGTATAAAGGCAATGCCCGGTGGGAATATATGAAAACTATTATGAATATGCGTAACTCTGCAGGTGTTTCGACGAAAATCATCGCAAGCGGGGACATACAAAATCGCCAGGATGTGAAGCGGCTTCATGCTATGTATGGTTGCGACGGGTATATGATCGGTAGAGCTGCATTGCGCAATCCCTGGGTGTTTCATACAAAAAGGGGCATGGAGGAAGTGCCGGTAAAAGAGCGGCTGGAGACATTTTTGAAACACATCCGGCTATTTCCGGCGACGTGGAAAGAGGAACGCAACCCATCAGAACTCAAGAAATTCTGCACGATGTACACACACGCTATGCCGAACGCCACGGCGTTTCGTACGCACTTCATGAATCTAAAGACACGAGAGGAATTTCAGGCGTTTATACAGGACTACTTAAGCCACTCAGCATAAGTATAGCCGGGAGAAATCACAGCCTTGCAATTTGGCTGGAGATGTGGTACCATAGACAATGCAGTTGTATTGAAGCAATACATCTGCTTAATACGTCTAGTTCACGAAGTGTAAGAGAAAAAACGCCTCAAGTTTATACCTATTTGCGTCTTTTCCCCATTTCAATACTTTTTCCGATTTAAGCAGTTATATTTTTTTAATACCTCTCATCTATGCAGTACAGTCATAAACCATTTCGCAGAAATCAACGATTTACGGGTAATCGTCAACGTCCAGTGAAAGCCGTGCCTGCGTATATGGTGCTCGCTGCTATTGCCCATAGCAAGCAGGCACAGCTTACCCAGCCGATTGTTACGCCGGTCATTCCTATAACCCGCGCATTCTCCGATTTTCCGTTAGACCGGCTCCTGCAGGAAAACATCAAGGCCAAAGGATTTACGACTCCCACACCGATTCAGGATCAGGTCATACCGGCCATTCTTGCTCTGCGGGACGTCATAGGCACGGCCAACACCGGTACCGGCAAAACCGCTGCATTTTTGATCCCGCTTATCCAGAAAATTACTGCTGATCGGGCGCAGCGCGTACTTGTGGTCGTACCGACCCGGGAACTGGCGGTTCAGATAAATATGGAGCTCCGGACGTTTGCCCGCGGACTTTCTATCAGAAGCACCATGCTTATCGGCGGAGCCAGCGAATGGCGGCAGATGCAGGATATCCGTCAAGATCCGCATTTCGTCATTGCCACACCCGGCAGGCTAAAGGATTTCATAGACTCCCGTAGACTCCGTCTGTCCGGATTCCGCAATGTCGTATTAGACGAGGCGGACAATATGGTGGATATCGGATTTATAAACGATATAAAGTATTTTATCTCGCTTATGCCGACGGCCCGACAATCATTGTTTTTTTCCGCAACTATTTCCGGCCGGGTCGGGGAGATTTTAACCGAGTTTGTGAAAAATCCAGTGCGTGTATCGGTGAAAACCCACGATGCGGCCAATACCATCGTGCAGGATGTCATAAAACTCACCAACAGCAAATCCAAAATCGATACCCTGCACGAACTGCTGCAGAAAAAAGAATTTGATAAAGTCCTGGTATTCGGCAGAACCAAACACGGCGTCCAGAAGGTATCCGATGAACTCGTCAAACGGGGAGTCAAAGCAGGCGCCATACACGGCAATAAGCGTCAGAACCAACGTCAATATGTGCTGAATCAATTCACCAGGAGTGAAATTCAAATTTTACTTGCGACGGATGTAGCAAGCCGGGGCTTAGATATTCCCAATGTATCTCATGTGATAAACTATGATCTTCCCGAAACCATGGATGACTACGTGCACCGCATTGGCCGCACCGGACGGGCGAATAAACAGGGAATTGCCCTGACGTTTATCGATTAATCCGGGGTATAGCTAAATCTTCTGGAATGGTGTATTATATATACATAATCCAAAAGTCCACTATCAGTAATTATTCCATCCAGAATCAGCGTGATATCTTCTTGGATACCGCAGAAAATCTCACTCAAATCGGCCAGTGGACGCTCAGTTCTTTCCACAAGGAACAACGCAGAATCGAGCTGTTTCTCACGCTTACCCGCAAAAACCTGAGGGCGCTCAACACGTTTCCGTTATCACCGGCACTACAGCGGGATTTTAAGAAATTTTGCGAAAGCTTCGACAAACTTGAAGAAGAATACCGTACCGGCATCTTAGACCGGACGGTCTGGGCAAATGGCTTCCTTAAGTGGGGGAGTACTCTCAGCCAAAATGTGCATCTCCTCTAACCAGGATATCCACAAAAAAGCCCCCCGTTTAGCGGGGGACTTTTTTTGAAGGCTATTAGCCCCGTTTTACATTTTTTGCACTTTGGCCTTTTGGACCGTCTACTACATCAAAGGTGACGACATCGCCCACTTGAAGTTCATCAAATGTGACGCCGCTCAAATCCTTTGAATGAAAGAACAAGTCTTTTGTTTCTCCCTGTCGGGATATAAAACCAAATCCTCTATCTGTTTTTGTCTTAATTGTGCCGTTCATATAGGATATTGGATAGATTAAGTTAATCTAATCTATAGTATTTCCTTTCTATTGGTAGTAGTATACCACAACGCGAGGACAATTGCAGGAGCAACTTTGGTAATAAAATAGATAAGTCTTCATAGGTAAATTTCCAGAAGGATTATTCTTTTGAAGAAACTTGTTTGCCTTGCGGGTTACGTCTGCAAGAGTGAGACCTGATGGCTTTTCAAAAGTACCCGCTTTCCGAAAAATTCGAACCTATTTCAAGGAAAATTTTTGATTCGCTCTCGCTCCGGCGCGGCGGCAATTCCTTTTCCCCTTTACCCCTTTCCCTTGCCGCCACGGGAGGGTTTGGTATATCATTGCAGTTAGGCATTTTTAACAAAGTAGGTTCGAGCTAGTTCATAGATTGGCT
>JBBTTP010000090.1:0-3015 GCA_038064215.1 Patescibacteria group bacterium
AAAATGAGGCTAATTTTGAAGAGCTTCTGTTAGAATTTTTTGGGCCAAAAAATAGTTCTCGGTATGCCGTCCGTTGGGCTCAACGAGGATCCAGACGTCACTGCGGTTTTGGAAAAGTTTTAACAGATCTATCATTTGATGAATGTTTGGGATTGCCTGGTTTGTTTGAAAAAGCGGATTGTCCAAGTGGTCATGAAAATCCGTGCCGTTATACGGCGGGATCAGAAATCCTAAATGGATAAGCCGGGTTACCGGCGCAAGCACCGTTGTGGCATCGTAGAGAAATTTCCATATATCCTGTGGGTTGTCTGATGCCGGATCGGTTGCCGTATGGCCAAAATCATTAGCAATAGATATTCCGCTTTCACTGGCGGCTTGTATGGATGCGACCGGTAGCTGATAACTGTCAATCGGATGAAGCCGGGATATTGGATTATGCCAGTCTGTTTTTTGAACGCGTCTGGAGACCGTTTCGACCGTCAGAACAACGTTACGGCTTTTTGCATAGTGATCCAGTATGCTCACATGTTCCAAAAAAATTGCTTGTGCCTGCGGCAGTGGGATTGGTTTTGATATGTATGGGTAGTCCAGACGGTCCAAATCCATCTTGACGATTGCGCGGTTACCCGGATGGATATTTACATACTGAAATGCATTTTGAGCTGCTATATCAATTGTTTTTTTAACCAGTATTACGGACTGATCCAGGATTGTCTTATCCGGATAACCAAAATTAGCACAGATTCCATCGTCTAAAACTCCCCAGAAATGAAGACCAACCTGCACTTTCCGGCGTTTAAGTTCGCTAAAGAGTTCGTTATAGTCATCCGTGTGGTTGATGTTGAACCAAACTTCGCCAAACGGCGCGCGGGTAAAGGCGAGATCAAGGAGACTTTGTTTATCGGGGCCGACTTTAATGCCGAGAGTCATACGTGTTAAGTATATCAGATTAGTGCTTGACAATTGGCGTCATGTCGTACAATTATAAGTATAAGGACTTACGTATATTGTCATCGCGAGCCCGTTCCGACGGCGTGGCGATCTCACATTTATATGAGATTGCTTCGTCGAAGACTCCTCGCAATGACAACCAATTTTTATGGATCTATCGAAGCTCTTTCTTGATTTTCTTGAATATCTTGAACTCGAACGCAATGTGAGCAAGCTCACGATTCGCAATTACAAACACTATTTGGAGCGGTTTTTAGCGTTTTTAGGTTCCCCTCCCCCTTCGGGCGCCGTAGCTTTAGCGAAGGCGGCTACTCCGGCTTCAATCACCCCAGAAAAAATACGCGAGTATCGGTTGTTTCTATCGCGTTATACCGATTCGGCCGGGATAAGCCTGAAGCGCATCACGCAAAACTATCATCTGATCGCCCTTCGATCCTTTCTCAAGTTTCTCATCAAGCGTGGGATCAAGGTCGTTCCGCCGGAGACTATTGAACTTGGGAAAGCCGAGAGCCGGAGCATCAAATTTTTGGAGCGTGACGCGGTTGAGCGCCTCCTCAATATGCCGGAGATAAGCTCTCCCGAGGGGTTTCGGGACAAAGCGATCCTTGAACTTCTATTTTCAACCGGCCTGCGGGTGTCGGAGTTGGTAGGACTAAACCGCGATCAGGTTAATCTTGAACGCCGCGAATTTGGCGTCATCGGTAAGGGAAGACGGCCGCGGGTGGTATTTCTCTCTGACACGGCAGCCGAGTGGCTGGGTCGCTACATTAAATCCAGGGACGATGACTGGAAACCCATGTTTATCCGCTACTCCGGCAAGACCCCGGATGAGGGAGATAAAACCGGACAGTCGCGGCGCTTGAGTGCGAGAAGCGTTCAACGCTCGGTGGAAAAGTACGTCAAAAAAGCCCGGCTTCCCATCAAAATTACCCCGCATGGCTTGCGTCATAGCTTTGCGACCGATTTACTTCATGGCGGTGCGGACTTGCGGGCGATTCAGGAAATGCTCGGGCACAAAAATGTGGCAACCACCCAAATCTACACCCATATTACCAATCCGCAGCTTAAAGAAATTCACTCAAAATTTCACCGCCGATGACATTAGGATATAAGTTTGGCGGCGCCGAGGATGCCGCTTTCTTCGATAAAAACGAAGGAAACCTGATGATCCGGTACCAGCTGACGGCACACGACGCCGACGTTTTCTTTGTACCGGTACCCTTTCCAAAACAAACTGCCTTCGATGATGACGGTACAGTCGCGGTTATAAAACTGCGTTATGCCTGCTATCTGGCACGACACGAGCGATGAGGAGTGCTCGGACACTTCGCGGGCAAGCAAAGAGACCTTAGGAATATCGTTAAACGCCACGTTGTCCATTTCCTTGGTTGAAGAAACATTTGGGTAATTCAGTCCTTCTTTGGCAAAACGAATGTTGAAGTTTTTGTATAAGTATCCGCCGGAAATTTCTTTTTCAAAGAGTGCAGTTCCCGGATGGTTGGATCCCTGGTCAATCAGTTTGCCCTCCGGACTTTGGGGAAACTTGTTAAAATTTGCAGATTCAAGATTGACCAGCGTCCGTTCGTCTAGAAATATGGCGAAGTTGAGTCCGGTGCCGATGACGCCGGCCACCAGATTATTTCTTGGAAATTGCGTAAGCCCGGACAGGAGTAAACACACGGTGTCGTTGGCCAGCGCGGCATGAATCGTGCGTTTTTGTTTGTCTTTGATATATCGCTCGATGGAGTCTCCTACGGCGTGGCCCACGAGTCCGTCAAACGCGTGTTCTTTGCTGCCTGATACCAGTGTGCCGTCCAGGTATCCGTCGCGGGCGAGCGGCGTCATGGGGTAGGCAAAGTTGAGCGCCAGATGGTCCACGGATGTATCCAGTACCCGGTCGATGAAGGAGAGAAACATGTCTTCGGTTTTAAACACCGGCAGCGGCTGCTGGACGCTTCGCTCGATGGCGATTTTGCCGTTGATGCGCTTGACCCGCGCATTTTGGTAAATCGACCCGCCGATCCGGAGTACCTGAAACACCTCGCCCTTTTTGACTTTGGGCGT
>JBBTTP010000091.1:0-1775 GCA_038064215.1 Patescibacteria group bacterium
AAAAAATTCCATGACAAAATAGATTTAATGGCCTATTGCCTCATGCCTAATCATTACCATCTTCTCTTGCGCCAAAAAACTATTTCAGGGTTAACAGAGTTTATCCGTTCGCTGTCAACGTCTTACTCCATGTATTTCAATAAAAAATATCGGCGCGTGGGTTCATTGTTCCAGGGTATTTTTAAAGCCACTGATATCAGAGACGAAAATTATTTACTCTGGGTTTCGCGCTACATTCATCGTAACCCTCCTGATTTCCAAACGTATCCGTACAGCAGCTATGATGACTATCTTGGTAAACGCAAAACTGACTGGCTTAATACTACTCTCCTTCTCGAGTTTTTCGAAAGTAAACGTATGAGCCGCGAAAAAAATTATCAAGAATTTGTCGACAACACTAAGGAGGAAATTCCAACTGACTTCTCCTTTATCACTCTTGAACCGGAAAATGAAGAAGATGAAGTTGAAGAGCGTCTACAAAAAGCTAGCGCCTTATTACACTCCTCTGGCAGGGTGCAACCCTGATGCTGCGAACAAGTCACTCATCATCCAACTCCTATACCTTGACCTTGTCGTGGGCACCAGTGGTCGTCTACTGCCTTTGAAACTGCTTCAGGACCCGCTTGAAGGCCTAATGTCGCAATAAGATCGCCGCAAACATTATGATAAAGAAATCTATTATCCTCGCCTTCCCGCAACTCAAACTCTGACGGAAGTTCCAAACCCTCAAGGGTAACCACCCATCCTTCACGATTGCCTCGAGCGGCTCCTACTTCTTGCATTGCTCCCATAAATAATCACCTCCATCTGGACAGTAGTTACGCAATCAATGTAACAATGTGCTCTCGGATAATACTCGCGTTTGCTTTATTTGACAAGCTTTTCATTATCTGTCCCACGAGGAACATGAGCGCCTGCTCTTTGCCTTGTTTGTAATCCGCGACCGCTTTCGGATTGTCTTTAAGCACGTGTTCTATGATCGTTTGAAGTTCGCTTTCAGGAATGCCTGGTGGGCTTTGCAAAGAGTTTGTCACCTCTTCTTTCGTCTTAGCTTTTTTGTTGATGATGATGTTTGCGACGGTCTTTGGACTTATGACTGATGACATATGACGTAAGATATCTTCAAAAAACTCAGAGCGCTCCCGTGTTTCGGTTAGTTGCCCTGCATCATACTCGCTCAATCCATATTCCTTCATAAATCGTTCCTTCTTCACATCCGGCAATTCCTCTATCTTACGTCTTATGTCTGATATCATACGTCCAGAAAATCGCATCGGCGGAATATCCGGCTCCGGGAAATACCGATAGTCATGGGCTTCTTCTTTCTCGCGCTGGACGACCGTGATGCCCTTGGACTCCACGAACCCACGCGTCTGTTGAGTCGGTGTTTCTCCACGCTTCAACACCTCCGTCTGCCGCTCGATTTCATACGCGATGGCGTTCCTTGCAAACTTAAACGAATTGATATTCTTTATTTCTACACGATAATTGGACAATTCTTCATTTTTGACTTTCCGCATTGACACCGAAGGTTCAATGCGCATCGATCCCTTCTCCATATCTGCTCCGGAAATCCCCAAGTACCGCACAATCTGTTGGAGCTTTTTGACAAATACATCGACTTCCTCCACAGACCGGAAATCCGGCTCCGTGACAATCTCTACAAGCGGCACGCCGCTCCGGTTAAAATCAACGAGACTCACCCGTTTCCCTTCAACTGTCGCGTGCAGGAGCTTCCCCGTATCTTCTTCCAAATGCACTCTCCGAATTCTAAT
>JBBTTP010000091.1:1875-3820 GCA_038064215.1 Patescibacteria group bacterium
GTCCACTCCACAGCCTTCTTATTTGGAACCGGTAGCGCACCGGGCAGCCCCAAACAAACCGGGCAGGTATACATGTTGGGTTTTTTGGCAAAAAACGGATCATTTTTGCACCCGCAGAACATCTTGCTCTTTGTCGCAAGCTCCACATGGATTTCCAGGCCAATGACCGGTGCAAAATTATCCATTGTCCCGCTCCTTGCTTGCCCATGCATTCCAATCAGTGTGCTGTTCGAACGCATACGCCACCCGAAGCGCTTTCTCTTCCTGCCATTGGTCTGCAACGATATTAAGTCCTAAGTACAAATTCGTCACCTGATCGTGAAAACATGGTACGTTGACACCGGATAAGCCGGAAATAGAGCTGGGTTCCATGAGCATGTCTTCTATCTCGCCAAACATCGGATTATCGCGGCTTGCCCCCAGCTTCTGTGCATATCCCGCAGAAGTTGGAGAAATTAACACGTCATAGTGTTCAAATAATTGCCTAAAATTTTGGATGATGAGACTTCGTACTTTTTCTGCGCGTACATAGTACTGATCGGCGTGTCCTGCAGAAAGTGTAAATGTACCGAGCATCATTCGTCGCTTTGCTTCTTCACTGAAAAAGGATCGGTCGTGACCGAACCGAATGCCATCATACCGCGCCAAGTTGCTACTCACTTCACTCCGTTGTACTACGGTATAAACAGCTATGGCGTAATCCGGCGTTAAAATTGTGTTGGGTTTTAACTGTTCTGCAATGGGGATGCGTTCCACCGTGGCTCCAAGATTTTCAAAAAGTTTTCCTGCTTGTATGACCGCGTCTGACGCCGGCGTCCCTGCTAATTTAGGATGATCCACATAGCAAAGACCGATCTTCATATTTTTTACTCCCCGGTCAAGACCGCGGGTAAAATCCGGCACTGATCGGTCGCTCGTGGTCGCATCTTGTGAGTCATAACCTGCAATGGAATTAAGAAGCAATGCGCAATCAGAAACTGTTTTCCCCATGGGGCCTGGACTGTCAAGCGATGACCCCATTGCGACCACCCCATATCTACTGACTCGCCCATACGTTGGCTTCACACCTACAACGCCACACCACGAAGCAGGCTGACGGATGGACCCCGCCGTTTCCGAACCAAGCGCCGCGACGCACATATCTGCAGCAATTGCAGCAGCACTGCCACCAGATGATCCGCCAGGCAAGTGAGCGGGATTTCTGGGATTTTTTGTCGGGCCAAAATCCGAGGTTTCCGTACTGCTACCATGCGCCCACGCATCCATGTTGGTTTTACCGACGATCACACCTCCTGCGCGTTGCAATTTCGTGGTAACAGTAGATTCATATGGCGGTCGAAACCCTTCTAAAAGTTTTGCCGATGCTGTCGTTATCAACTCGCGGGTTAAAAAATTATCTTTCACGGCAATCGGAGCGCCTGCCAACGCTGCATCGGGTTTTGCTTCTGCTTTTTTCACTGCCTCCGGATCCAAAGCCAGATAAATATTCAATGCCTCATTTTTTTCCGCAATTGCCTCATGCACATCTTGGTACAGTTCTGCATGAGAGATTTCCTTCTGCCTTAACTTTTTTATTGCCTGCCGCAATGTCAACGTGTTCAATTTCATAACTTACTATCCCTGCTCAATGATCTGATCCACCACAAAAAATCCGTTATAGTAGCGCGAAGCATTTGCTAATGCCTCTTCCTGTGACAGCATGTGAACAACGTCAACCTCATCTTCCCGAAACACATTTACAAGTCCCGTCACCTGGTGAGTTCCGGCAACAGTGGAAGTGTCGATCGAAAAAAGTTTATCCACTACAGACAACGTGGCGTTAAACCCGATCGCAAGCTTTTTCTCTTCTGCTGTTGTTACCGGAATTTTGGCTAGCGTTGCAATACGCGCCACATCGCTCGCTGAAATTGCCGCAGATTTCATGATGCAACCATTATACTGCAAA
>JBBTTP010000092.1:0-3249 GCA_038064215.1 Patescibacteria group bacterium
CTTGACATTATCGTATGACACGATAAGATGGGAGTATGGCGACCGTGAGAAAAGTTATTCTGGCAACAGATGAGATATATCATCTCTACAATAGAGGTGTAGAAAAACGACCAATTTTTACCCGTACACGGGACTATGAACGGGCAAAGGAGATGATTTGGTACTACCGGTACCAGAAGCCGCGTCTTCGGTATTCTCATTACAAAGAGCTTTCTTCAGAAGCAAAAAGTGTCTATATACCCACGCTCACATCGCAACCGCTCAAGGTTGCTGTTTTATGTTATTCCCTTATGCCAAACCATTTTCACTTCCTGCTTCGTCAAGAGCAGGATGGAGGCATAACGAAGTTTTTTTCGGCGTTTTGCAATAGCTATGCCAAATACTTTAACACGAAATATAAGCGTGTCGGCCCGCTTTTTCAAGGCGAATTTAAAGCAGTCCGCATAGAAGACAATGAGCAGCTGCTTCACGTGTCGCGATATATCCATTTGAATCCGTCAACCGCGTTTCTCGTAGAGCCGGAAAACCTATCGTCTTATCCCTGGACATCCTTACCGGAATATGTGGCAAAGCATGGTGAATCCACCTGCGATACTACGCTGATTCTTTCGCAATTTTCCAAAGCGGAGAAATATGCGTCGTTTGTTTCTGATCAGGCGGGATATCAGCGGTCACTCAATGGTATCCACCAGGCGCTCTTTGAGGAGTAGAAGAGAACGGGTGTAAAGCTACTCCACCCGACGGGTGTAGGTTCAAAGCTTTGCTACTTGTAGGAAGTCGAGCTCAACCGGAGTCTCTCTTCCAAAGATCGAGACCAGGACTTTGAGTTTGCCTTTTTCTTCGTCAATCGAGTCAATCGTCCCCAAAAAGTCAGCAAACGGCCCATCCACGATTTTGACTGCCTCGCCCACAGAGAACGTGGTCTTGTACTTGGGCGCTTCCATCTGCATGAATTTGCGGATGGCGTCCACTTCTTTTTCCGAGATCGGGGTGGGTTTGTTGCCGGCTCCTACAAAGGCCGTGACACCCTGGGTCGTCCGGACGGCAAGCCACGTATCATCATCGAGAACCATTTTTACCAAAATGTAGCCGGGGAAAATTTTTTCCTTCTGCTCTTCTTTTTTGCCGTGTTTTACGGTGACGATGTTGCGGGTGGGGACGACGATGTCAAAAATTTTGTGCGTCAGATTCTGCGTTTCGATGCGCTGTTTGAGGTTGGCTGATACTTTATTCTCATGTCCTGAATAGGTGTGGACCACGTACCAACGGGCCCCGTCAGGGATGACGGGAGCGGGTAGCACGACCGGTGTTTCCGTGGTTTGGGGTTGTTCGGTTGGTTGAGTGTCCATAAATTTTAATTTTCAATTTTCATTTCTCAATTTTCAATCAATGATTCATTGAAACATTGAAAACTTAATGAAAATTAAAAATTGTAAATTGAAAATTACTTTTTAAATAAAAGCGATGTTATCTTTACCAGTCCTGCGTCCAAGCCGCCGATGAATGCTCCGACGACGACGGATAGGGCGATGACCACGGTCGTCAGCTTGATCGTCTCGGCTCTGGTGGGCCAGGTTACTTTTTTGAGTTCTGAAGCGACTTCCTTTACGAACTGTACAGGAGACGCGATCTTCGGAACAGCAGGTTTAGCGATATCCATGTTTTCCTTTAGAAAGACCCCTTTCGGGGTCGCACTAACTATAGTAGCAAAGAGCAATGGAAAAGTAAAGGGGCCTGAACGATTACTGGACACTAAGGGTAAATCCGGGAGTGTCGTATCTGACCCACTCCGGGAGTGGGGATGAGTGAGGGGAGTGGGGATGAGAGGTTAAAGTTGCATCACGTCGTTGCAGTGCATATCCGGAGTTTGCAGGCTTCGGGGCGTGAGGGTGCAACGCAGGTCATCCAGGTTTTGGAGCGCCCCCCCGATGCCGGCAAACGGAAACGGGATCCTGACCGGCACGGGATTAAACAAACCCGGATGGTCAAATTCATTGTTTATGACCGCGGCTGAAAAGGTTTTACGGCTTTGGGAGGGGAGAAACGTTCTGACAAAGCCTTTGGACTTGTTCTCGTGCGTCACGCCGATGTGATCGGCAATCTCCCGGTCGCCGTAGGGAGTGAGGGAATGAACATAGATTTGGGCACTGTAGCCGCCGCCGGTTGAGCAGCCGTCCTTACCGGCTTTGCATTTCCCTCCAGCGCTGATGAGGCCCCAGGTATCGGCAATGCGTACCGCTGCCAGAAGCACCGGTTTAAGGATTTCCGGAATATCGGAAAAGACATTCTCAAACTCACTCTTTTGGGGGGCCGGGGCGACGGGGATACCGGGGGTTTGTTCCGGACAGCCCCGGGTATCGCGGTCGGTGAGCGTTTGGTTAGGGTAGCGGGGATCAAAATTAAAATTGTTCTGTTTGCCAAACGGCCCCAGGAACGCATCAAGCTTTAACGCATGTTCCAATACGGTATTGAGGAACGGAAATTTGGTCGTTATCACGCCTTGTTTTTGTTGATAGCACGTATCTTTCGGTTCGTCTGAATCAGCGCTGACGTTGGCGGTTGAGGAAACCGAAAAGGAGCTGGTAATGGGCTTTTCTTTTTTTTGGATTTCGAGCGGACTCAGGTACGGGGAAGCTCTGCGTAACCATCCGGCATAAAAAGACAGATCCGGAACCTGCAGCGTCGATTGTTTGTTGATTTTTGAAGGGAACACTTCACCCTGCAGTTCGATTATTTGTTTTTGCAGTAAAGCAAAGACAAAACCCTTTTTATCGGTACAGCCATCACAAAAATTGACGGCTCCGGCTGTGTGCCCGACGCCGGTGGCTTGGGGCGCAGCTTTGACGGTACAGACCTGGGTGGTTTGGGTCTGAAAATTTTCATTTATCCCCAAACCGGTATTGCAGGTAGCCGTGGGTGTGTTCCACCAGTCTTTGGCGACTCTCGGGTCCATGAAAGTTCCGGTGTCAGCGATGGCGGTTTTTACTTTTCCGTCAAGTGCTGTCACGATCTGGATGCCGCAAGGGATGGCCGCCAGAGTCCCGCGGCCATCTTTGAGACTATTATTATATGCAGTGATGATCCGCGGATCGACTTTTAGTCCCGTCAGATGCAGAGTGTAGCCATAAGCGGCGTTATCTTCGGCTGTGGCTTTGAGCGTCAGCTCTCCAGAGTCGGCGTACAGGATGAGATAATAGAAGCCCCCGCCGAAGTCATAATCTGTCACCGGAGCATATATTGTGCCGCAAC
>JBBTTP010000093.1:0-2909 GCA_038064215.1 Patescibacteria group bacterium
AAAAGGACATACGAGATAGGGAAATAACCGATCAATACGTTTCATGGGAAAAAGCAAGTCGTATACTCGGGTGGAAGCCGCAGGTGTCTCTTGATGAGGGGCTTCGGCGTGCCATTGCATGGTACCGGGACAATCTTTATACTACAAGTCTATGATTCCTCTCATAAAATCTACCTTTTATCACGAAGCCGAGACGAAACGGAAACTTTGTGATTTTATTCTTCAATCGGATAAATTAAGCATCGGTGAACAGTGCAGACTCTTTGAAGTGAGGTTTGCCAAATACGAAGGAAGAAAACATTGCTTGTTTGTCAACAGCGGCAGCAGCGCCAATCTCGCGCTTATCCAGGCACTTCTCAATTTGGGGAAATTAAAAAAGGGCGATCGGGTCGGTTTCTCTGCACTGACGTGGTCCACCAACGTCATGCCCATGATTCAGCTTGGGCTGGAACCAATTCCGGTAGACGTGGAATTGGACACGCTCAACGTTTCAAGCAAAAAACTCCTTGCCGTTTTGGAGAAACGACCGTTGAAAGCATTATTTCTTACCAACCTGTTAGGTTTTTGTGATGATATTGATGAAATCGCCAGCATTTGCAGGAGCAAAAAAATTATGTTTATCGAAGACAACTGTGAATCATTGGGAACAGTGTATAAAGGGAAAAAATTAGGCAATTGGGGCTTTGCGAGCACATTTTCCTTTTACGTCGGCCACCACATGTCTACCGTAGAAGGCGGTGCGGTAGTCACCGATAGCGAGGAGCTGGACACTGCCCTCCAATTGGTTCGAGCCCATGGGTGGGACCGGCATCTGACGGAGCAAAAGCAGCTGAAGATTCGCCTCAAGCACGGCGTCAATGAAACGTTTTATTCCCGCTATACGTTTTACGATCTTGGCTATAACTTTCGAACGACCGAGATACAAGGATTTTTAGGAAACACGCAACTCCGGTACCTTGATGAAATCGTAAAAAAGAGAGAGAGGAATTTTTATGCGATGGCAGAACCCATTTATGGCAGGAGTGATCTTTACTATCCTGTTCGGTTTGATCATCTGGATGTTTTGTCTAATTTTGCCGTACCGCTCGTATGCCGCGCACGGAAGATTCGGGATGAACTGGTGAAGCGTTGTGACGACAAAGTAGAAATCCGCCCGGTGGTGGGGGGAGATATGACGAACCAGCCGTTTTTTAAAAAATACGTCCCAGCTCACGCCGACACCCCCTGTCCCAACGCACGACTGATCCATGAACAGGGCTTGTACTTTGCCAACAACCCGGAGCTCACGAAAAAAGAGATGGATACGATTGTTAAGATATTTACGTCGTTGTGAAAACAGTACTTGTTACAGGGTCAGCAGGTCTCATCGGTTCGGAAGCGGTACGTTTTTTTTGTGAGAAAGATTTTGCCGTGCATGGGGTCGATAACAACCTGCGGCAGTACTTTTTTGGGGTCGACGGGGATACCAGCTGGATGCGGGAGAAACTCCTCAAAGAAGAGAAACGGTATACGCATTACGCCATGGATATTCGTGATGAAAAGAGCATAAGCGCGTTATTTCGGGAGCACCGATTTGACCTCATCATTCATACTGCAGCGCAACCCAGTCACGATTGGGCGGCCAAAGAGCCACTCACTGATTTTGGGATCAACGCGACGGGGACACTCATCCTTCTTGAATGTATGCGCGAGTTTGCCAAAGACGCCGTATTCATTTTTACCTCAACCAATAAAGTATACGGTGACACCCCGAATACGCTTCCGTTGATTGAGAAAAAAACGCGGTGGGAATTGCCCAAAACGCACCGGTATTGGAAAGGTATTGACGAAACGATGAGTATCGATACCTCTACCCACAGCATTTTCGGCGTGTCCAAAACCGCGGCCGACCTCATGGTGCAGGAGTATGGGAGATATTTTGGCCTGGCAACCGGTGTTTTTCGAGGAGGATGTCTTACCGGTCCGGCGCATTCGGCAGCCAGACTCCACGGGTTTCTCGCGTATCTCGTAAAATGCATTCGGGAAGGAATACCCTATACGATCAACGGCTATAAGGGCAAGCAGGTACGCGACAACATCCACGCCAGTGACCTTATTGCGGCGTTTTATGAGTTTTATAAAAAGCCCCGAAGCGGTGAAGTGTACAATATGGGCGGGTCGCGGTATTCTAACGTGTCTATCCTTGAGGCGATCGGAAAAATAGAAGCAATAATCGGTAAAAAAGCTAAGGTAACGTATACCGATACGCCCCGTATTGGTGATCATATTTGGTATATTTCCGATGTAGGGAAGTTTCAGTCGCATTACCCCTTGTGGAAGTATGCCTATGACGGTGACCGCATCCTTTTAGATTTATGCAAGGCCGCATAAGCCCATCATCGCGGATCATCATCGCCACTCACGAGCTTTATTACGGCGCGCCGCAGGCTCTACGTGATTATCTCGTTGGGAAGCATGGCAAAGAATTGGTCTATATATCTCATCCGATTCGTCCGGAGAATACCAAATCCCAAAAAGATCTCTATAAGAACGGGAAACTACTCCATTCGTTTTCATTTGCCCGGCCCTCGGGAAGCGCCTGGTGGTTTGGGGTGGATTTTTTCTTGACGATTGTTTGGGTGATAAAACAGCGCGGAACGTATGATGTGTATATCGGTGTTGATCCCCTCAATTGTCTGTCTGGTTTGGTACTACGGTCTTTAGGATTGGTCAAGTGTGTTATTTTTTACTCCATAGACTTTACGCCGAAACGTTTCCCGCAAAAGCTAGTAAATGATTTGTATCACGCAATTGAATCATTTTGCGTGCGGTTTGCCGATATTCGCTGGGATATATCGCCGAGAATTGCCGAAGGGAGAGAGAAATTTTTAGGACTAAAACAAAAGGACTATCCGGTGACGGTCGTTCCC
>JBBTTP010000094.1:0-4973 GCA_038064215.1 Patescibacteria group bacterium
ATATGGGACAGGCGCCGCTTATCTATGATTATCCCCAGATCGCGCCGTTAATAAACAAAATGATCAATAAAGATGACTATGCATGGATCGGTCCGTTTGAGTTCAAAGAACTCTTTTACTTAAAATCCCAAAAGCTTGCTTCTAAATATCATTGGTTCCTGAAACAAGCAGCAGTATCAAAAATTAAGGATGAGATGGTCGCTGACTTCGAAAAAAGCCGTCCCAGAATTATCGTATTCAAGCGTGCGTATTCGCCATGGGCAGGCAACGCACCGGAGTTTAACTACTTTTTCACGGACTTTTTAGATAAGTATTACGTTCGACTCTGTAGCCTAAACGCCACACTTGTTGATTATTCCTATGAGTGGACCATGGGTGACCCACGGAATTTTCATTTTGCGACCGATATAAATTTTGATAATCAGAAAAAAGACGAAATTCTTTTGGATCTAGAGCGTCAAGGATTAATCAAAAAAGGTGCGAAAAAGACTTCAGCCGGTCAGCCTTGCGTGGAGAAGGAATAAGCTATTGTACGCTAAGGATCCGAAATACGATGGATGAGTCGCCGCGGCGGATGACTTCCAGCTCCTTAGCTCCCACGACAGACTTGCAGGTGGCGAAATTGATGTAAAGAATGCCTGATTTGCCGGTATGGCCTAAGCCGGTTGGGTTTGGTCGAAGCGGGCATTCTTCCTGGGAAAATTGGTAGTTTGCAAATGCAATACGGTCATAATCAGGAAATGTTGACGTGTGTGTTTCCGTTTGGAATGTACCCGGATCATATTTCCCGAAGAACAAAAAGAAGATAGTTGGGGCGGATTGGCGGTCTGTGATGACTGCGCTCTGATAGAGCGGCAATAGTATATTTACTTTCGCCACAAGCTTTTCATACCCTTCATGTCTGGACCATGGTCGGTGGACAGGCTGGTGTACATGGTAGGCGTGGAGATAGTTGGTTACTCCGAAGATAAATAATAATCCAATAAATGAATAAACAGGTAATCGAATAAACGAATTTTTTGTTTTCGCCAACCAATTGAACCATTGAATAAAACCGAGAGCAACAGGTATCGAAAGAGCAGGGAATATAAGCAGTGTTCGCTGAAGATTTGGGACGTCGTCAAATGCGATAGCGCTTCCGATTGGCGCAAGGATAATCCAGGTGAGAAGTAGCCAAGCATAAGGCTTGTGGTTTTTAAAAAGTGCATAGAGTCCGGCAAGCAGGAATGGTAGCTCAATGAGATACAAAAGTCCCTGACTTGGAATCCGATATCGGTCCGGCAATCCTTTATCGGTGAATAAAAACGGGTAAGAAAAATGAGAAAAGTAGTTTTGTAAAAATTGTTGACCATACGCAATAGGTTTATTATGGAATGCCCGAGAAATGATTCTTGCTTGATTCGTAACGCCATCTTCTCTGAGTGCTTCATCTATTTGAAGTTGGGTTTCTTTTGTTGAAAAGAGGTTTACCGTTTGAAATCGAAGCGCCAGCGCAGGGGATCGAAAGATGAGAAAAAGAGGGAAAAGGATTGTTAGGCAAAAAAGCATGAATGGGAGACGAGACCTCGTTCGATAGAGTAAAAGAAGAACAGGAATGAACAAGGGGAGAAATGCCCGCGGGGCCTGGTAGATAAAGAGGGATATTGCGAACGAAACAAAGGATGCAAGAAGCATGATGAAACGCTGGTTTCTGTGCCAAAGAAGGTAGAGGAGTGTGCCAAGCGTTATGAAAAATACGGCAAGCGTATTTTCGGTTGCCGTGCGGGAGAGATTGAGGTGCCATGGGGAGACGGCAAGAAGGAGAGACGTGAGAAGTGAGATGTAAGAGGTAAGACGTGAAGATTTAAATAATTCCCGGACCAGAAAATACGTTAGAAGAATTGTTAAAGTCCCAAAAAGTGCCGAAGCGAAGCGGACGGAAAACGCGTTCAACCCGAAAGCGGCGATGAATGGAATTGATGCATAGGAATATCCCGCCGGGCTATAGAGAAAGGATTTAAGATGGAGCGGCAACGCTATGCCGTTCATATCTTTTCCTGTCTTAAGTAGTGAATACGCGTTATACCCCAAAAATGCCTCATCGCGGTGAAGCCCAACGGGTACTTCACCAAGTGTATAAAAACGTAAAAAGCTTCCGAGTATAAAAATTATAAAAAGTAGCACCGTTGTTTTTTTCACAGTAAGAGTACTATAACAAATCCCAGAGAAAATAATGAAATCGCATTTGCCAGTTGACGCAGACGGGTTTCTGTAAATAATACCTGAACGGCGTGATTGCCTGCTGGTAAGGGAAATGTTATAAGGCCTCTGTGATTAAGGTCCTGAAACTCAATAGGAATTTTTTGGCCGTCAGCATAAACCTTCCATCCGGGGAAATACAGCGTGTTGTCCAATATTTTAATGTTTTGATTGGCTTGTGCGGTAAAAGTATGCAAGGAATTTTTTTTGATATACGCTTTGATGCTGCCGTCTCCTTCAATTATCTGAATCGGTTCTGTTGGAGTAGATGAGGGATCGCCGGCAGTCCAAATAGTTGTGGCTTCTCCGTGGAGAGCTGTAGTGCCTTCATGTTTAAATGCAGACACATCAGCTACCGTGATAGATTTTTGAATACTAGCCATGGAAATACTGGTGAGAAGAGTAAGTACGATGACAAGAGCGAAGATCCAACGGTTGCGTATTTTTTGAAGCAACAAGGCGATGAGCGCTGCGCCGGAAAACGTGGAAATGGCCATGAACCGCCAGGGGAACTGCAATTTTTGTATAAGGGGTATAGTTTGCCAGAGAAATTGGGATTTTGGAGTTGCCAGAAAGATGCTAATGAAAAAAATAGTGGCCCAAAAGAAGAATATTTTGTCTTTTATTTTTGAGCGAAACGCAGAGGCCATTGCAACAACAACTAAAATAAATCGTAGAATGCCGATTTGCGGAGACAGGCCGCCCGGCTTATTGATATCTGTTCCAAAACCCCATGGTTTTGTGATGAGTGAAGTAAGTTGAATAAAATGTTCACGATACATGGATGAAAAAAGCTGAGGATTAATATATTTTTGATCGACAAGAGCCGGAATCCAAAAAAAAGCGGATAGCCCGAGCGCTCCTGCAAGCATAAGTGCTAAGGAAGGAAATTTTCTTTTTGGTACGGTTAGAAATCCGTACACAACAAAAATTGGTACAAAGAGCAGGCTCATGCCGTTATGGGAAAGGATGAGCAGCGTTAAGCCTATTACTCCGAAAAGAACATGTTGAAGGCTTTGATACTTGATGGCATCCATTGAAACCAAGACCAGCGGAATAAAAACGAAGGCCAACATTTCTCCGATATCACCCCGAACAAAAACGTCCAGGAATACGTATGGCGAAAGGCCGTACAGAAGCGAAGCGGTGAATGAATTGCTCCAAAGATAAAATGAGATTGGTGCAGCGATGAATGCGGCGCCGATTATGATTTTGAAGACCGTTGCCAGATTGATGCCAAGAAAGTAGAGGCCCGTTGCCAGATATCCGGCAAGAGGTGCAAATAAATCTAAAACCGGCGTGCCATAGCCATAGTTGAGGCTTCCTGCCCAGCGGGGCGGGATATGATTATCTTTGATTGCACTAATATAGGCGGCAAACCGCGCCAGGTGCAACGGTCCGTCATGGCTTTGATAAAATGGTTCGCCAATGATAGGCAATAGAAAAAGAAATTGGATAAATCCAAGAAGGAGTATAATTTTTAATTTCTTCATGGAGAAATAAGAGTCCATTGCGAATTTATTTCATCGATCAGAATGGTGTCTTTTTGCAGCGGATCTGCTGTCCAGTCGATATCCCGGAAGCCAAACCGGTCAAAGGCTGCTACATGGACAAAACCATCATCAGTTGGCGGGTAGCGGACTGCAGTTTTTTGATACGTTGCCGGATCAAATTTTGAATAGAAAAGAAGAAAAATGTACGGAGAATATTCCGGACGAGCCATGATCACTTGCTTCGATTGATATTTTTCAGACGTTACGATGGCGGTAAGCTGCTTGTAGCCAATTCCCCAGTTTTTCGCCTCTTCAATAGGAAAATGGGTATAGTAGCGATTCAGGTAATACGCGATATTTATGGAGTATGCAAGAATCATTGTTAAAACCGCGAGATATCGGAGTACGGTTCGTTTTTTTAAAAGATGAAGAAGCCAAATAATTCCCAATGCTGTGAGTATCGGCGGCAAAGGGAAAATCGCAAACATCCGGTTGGTATGCGGAGCGTCTTTTGTGATCATGCCGGCAACCGGTGAGATGAGAAGCCACCAGATTAATAGTGATGAGTGATTAGTGATGAGTGATGAGTGTCTGAAAAATAGAGAATACAAAAGAAGGATGATTCCGGCGTAGAAAAATGGCAGCTCGACCACATACATGTTGCCAAAATTTTTTATATTGTGCGCTGCATTGCCTCCTCCTTTGATGAAAAGGAATTGAGGGGAGAATGAGTTTATATAATTTTTTGTGATCGTTATTATTGCATATATGACTCGGTTATAGCGAAGTCGGGTTAGGAGTCCTGTGGGATTTGCAGAACGCGTGCGGGGAAGTTCAATTTTTTCATGGACCACAAAGGGATCGCCGAAAATGCTGATACCGGATAGTTTAATTTTATCTGCACTCAAGAATGTTTGGGAGAGGATGAAGGCAATTAATAGCAGGCTTACCAATGTGCTGATTATGACGGCAGGAGTGCGGGGAATTTTTTTGTGATAGATAACGCAAAGACCGATGAGAAGAAGCGTCGTAAACACGTGGTTGCCGTGATATGTATAGTAGGTCAGGGCAAAAAGCGGCAAACTTAGCGCAAGAAGCATCGGTTTATCCTTGAGACCTTTAAGGAAAAGAAGCACGGCGCTGACCGTGAGAAAAACCGCAACATTTGATTCCGATTCCACGCGTGATAGATGGAGATGCCAGGGGGAAAGTGCGAGAAGAAGAGAAGTGAGAAGTGAGAAG
>JBBTTP010000095.1:0-10235 GCA_038064215.1 Patescibacteria group bacterium
GGGTCTGTATATTTTGATACACAGGGCATCGAAAATACGCATCTTCCTCATGTAGATATGAAGCAGTTGCCGCAAACTCTTCAAGCAATGCATGCTGCAATCCAAAGCGGAAAGGTATTAAGTGCTAAAGCAATTGCAGAAGGGGGACTGGCTGCGGCAGTTAGCCAGATGTGTTTTGGTGGCGATTGCGGAGCTGAAATCGATATGGAAGGAATTGGCGCACGGCCGGATTTTGCACTGTTTAACGAAACTGCCGGCTGTTTTGTGGTGGAAGTGGCAAACGAAGAACTCGCGCATATGCTTTTTGACGGAATTCCTCACGCAGTTCTCGGTCAAACCATGCCTGATAAAGAAATTACCGTGTATGATGGCGAGAGCGCCATGCTTTCTGCAGATTTGTATGATCTAAAAACTGCATGGCAGCAGCCGATGAAGGAGGTGTTTTCCTAGATGGCAGCAAGACTTGTAGAAGCACCATCGTTTGCAGTACTGAAGGTTGCCGGCATCAATCGCGATTTTGCCACACAGGCAGCGCTGCAAGCAGCCGGAGCTGGCATTGTCGATATTGTCCATATTCGTGCATTTACCGAAGGAGACATTGATTTGAACAAATATCAAGGATTAATAATTCCCGGAGGATTTAGCTATGGCGATGATATCCAGTCGGGAGTCGTTCTGGCCTTGGAAATGCGGCGTATGCAAGTTGAACTTGAAGAGTTTGCCTTTTATCGTAAACACCCAATTGTCGGCATATGCAATGGATTTCAGGCGTTAGTGCACTCGGGATTGTTACCGTTTGGCGAAATGACGACACGGGAACATCTGCAAGCAACGCTTACCACCAATGAACGTGGGAGATTCGAAAGCCGTTGGATAACGATTGTGGCAGGGGAAAGTAAGTGTCCTTTTGTGCCGGAAGGACAGACGGCCACCATACCGGTGGCACACGGCGAAGGGAACTTTGTGGCAACCCCTGAAGCACTTGCGCGCATAAAAGCACAGGGGCAGGTAGTCTATCGTTATGTGGATAGCCAGGGAAAACCAACGCAAGAGTATCCAGCCAACCCAAACGGATCAATCCATGCTATTGCTGGTATTTGTGACCCAATCAGTGGCACCGTATTGGGTCTTATGCCTCACCACGAAGACTATATTAGGAGAGAGCACCGTCCCAATTGGCGTCGGGGAAATGGCGATGGTGAGCTTGATGGACTGGAGTTTTATAAACAAGTCGTACTTTACGCACGGGAAATGTAGAAAGGAGAATGTATGCACGATCAATTATCTGATGTTGCCGCAATCGAGGCGATGCCGGTATTTGCGGGTACATCGCTTGAAGAGGTAGGAGTTAATGAATTTCGACACGGCAAAGTGCGGGATGTGTTTCAGAATGCTGATCAACTTATCTTTGTTTCCACCGATCGCGTTTCCGTAGGAGACAAGGTAATCGGTGAAATTCCCGGAAAAGGCGTGGTAAACAATCTACTTTCTGCGTGGTGGTTTGAGCAAATGAAAGATATTATCCCAAATCATATGATTGCAACACCGGATTCAAACGTGATGATTGGTAAAAAGCTGAACCGTCTTCCAGTGGAAGTAGTGGTGCGCGGATTTATGACCGGGGTCACAGATACGGCAATCTGGCCAATGTATGCAAATGGAAAACGTAGTATGTATGGTATTGAATTTCGCGAGGGGTATCAGAAAAATGATCAGCTTGATGGGCCAGTTATCACGCCAACAACAAAAGAAGATGTCGGGCATGATGAACCTCTGACGGAAAAAGATATCCTTGAGGGTAACGTTCATGGCATAACGCCAGAGCAGTGGCACGCGGTTCAAGAGGCAGCGCTTGAAATATTTGCGAGGGCGCAAGAAATAGCGAAGATGCATGGGTTTATGCTTGTTGACACAAAAATGGAATTTGCGACCGATGAGGAAGGAAACATTTATCTGATAGACGAACTGTTGACGCCTGATTGCAGCAGATATTGGGACGCGGATACATACGAAGAACTTCACAGTCGTGGTGAGGAGCCGAAAAATTATGATAAGGAATATTTGCGGATCGAGCGAAAAAAGCTCCGGGATCACAGTTTATGGGAAGAAGGTGCACCGATTCCACATGATCTCCAGATGGAGACAGCTGGGCGATATATTACGCTTTACGAAGGATTAACCGGCGAAACATTCCAATACTTAACTAAATCGCCAGAAGAGCGGATTGCGACAAACGTACAGCGTTGGATTGAGGCTCAAGCGCAGGATGAGATAGAAAAAATGCCCTGGGGAGTCATTATCGTCATGGGTTCACTATCTGACAAGGAACATGTAGAAAAAATAACTGCTACACTGGAAGTTCTGGGCATACCTTATCGGCGCCGTGTTGGATCGGTGCACAAAACGCTTGATCATCTCGTGGGTATATTGGGAAAGTATAAACTTTCACAGCGGCAATTAGTTTTTATCACGGTGGCAGGAGGACTGGATGCGCTAAGCGGCGCGGTAGACGGATTTTTGCCCTTTCCGCTGATATCAGCCCCGCCGGAAGGCCAATCGGACACCATTTACGCAGCTAACCTGCGCACACCAGAGGGAATTGCGCCAGCGTATGTCATTAGGGCGCAAAACGCAGCCCTGGCAGCCGCTAAAATATTGGGATTGGTAAAGCCAGAGGTGCGGGAGCGTGTACGGCGCTACCAGGAGAGTATGCAGCGGCGGGTGATTGATGCAGACTAGGTTTAGCCGCTTTACTTTTTTGACACAACCCTGTATTTTTGATAGGATAGATTATGCTCACGAAATTTATTTTCGTATCCGGCGGCGTCATTTCAGGACTTGGGAAAGGCGTCACCACGGCCTCTATTGCCCTCCTCCTCCAAAATAGAGGATACCGTGTTACCCCCGTTAAATGCGAAAACTACTTAAACATTGATGCCGGGCTTATCAACCCCATAGAGCACGGCGACCCGTTTTTGTGCGAAGACGGCACGGAATCGGATATGGACATGGGTACGTATGAGAAATTCCTGGATAAAAACATGGAGCGCCACAACTTTATCACCATGGGCCAGATCTATAAGACGGTTATTGACCGCGAACGTAATTTTGAATATGACGGCGAAGACGTGGAAGCGATTCCGCATGTAACCAATGAGATCCTCAAACGCATCAAATTCGCAGGCGAAAAAGAAAACGCGGATATCGTCGTTGTGGAACTCGGTGGAACTGCCGGGGAGTATCAAAATGCCCTGTATTACGAAGCATCGCGCATTCTTTCACGGGATAAGAAAAATGCCGTGATTCATGTTCATGTCAGTTACCTGCCGACGCCCTCGCATTTAGGAGAGCCAAAAACCAAGCCGACGCAATTATCGGTCCGGATGCTCAATTCTATGGGTATCCAGCCGGACTTTATCGTGACGCGTTCGGAAAAGCCTATGGACGGGCGGCGGCGCGCACGGTTTGCTCTTTTTTGCAGTGTAGAGCCGGAAAACGTGATTGACAGCATTGATCTTCCCACTCCCTATGAAACGCCTCTCCATTTGGCCCGCCAACAAATGGATGAAAAAATATTGACCATGCTTGGACTTCCGTTCAATACGCTTCATATCGGGGAATGGGAAAAGATGGTCAACACGGTAAAAGTGAAGAAAGAAAAATCTATCACCATTGCTATCGTGGGCAAGTATTTTACGACCGGCGAGTATCAGCTTCGGGATAGCTACGCGGCGCTCATGGATGCCATAGATCATGCCTCGTGGAAACTCGGCGCAAGTGCAAATGTACGCTGGATTCAGGCGGAAAAATTGGAAAAAGGTAATCTTGATGACCTGAAAGACGCGGATGGGATTATTGTTCCGATCGGATGGGGACCACGGGGCGTGGAAGGGAAAATCAAGGCAATTGAATACGCCCGCGTGAACAAAATTCCCTACTTGGGCTTGTGTTACGGCATGCAGTTGGCAGTCGTTGAATATGCGCGCAACGCACTGGGCTTGAAAGACGCGCACACGCTGGAGTGTGACGCGGACACGACGCACCCGGTGATTCACATGATCTCCGGCCAGGAAGAATTGTTGAAGCGCCGCGCGTACGGCGGCACCATGCGGCTGGGTCGGTGGGAATGCCAGGTAAAAGAAGGAACGTTAGCAGATGAATGGTACAAAAAATGGAACGGATATGATGATCCCAAGAAAAAAATCATCGGCGAGCGCCACCGGCATCGGTATGAGTTTAATGATGCGTATGCGAAACAATTCGAAGAGGCAGGATTAGTAATATCCGGTCGATCTGTTGTGGAACATTTAGCCGAAATTATTGAATTACCAAAGTCCGTTCATCCGTTTTTCTTGGGTACCCAATATCACCCGGAATACCGGTCTCGGCCGCTTGCACCTCACCCGTTATTTTTAGCCTTTATCACTGCCTCAAAACACAATGATTAGCTGGGAAACATCAGATCCGCTGTTTGCCCTCACCCATTTGGATGGACGCAATAGCCGCAAGCTGACGCTCCTTCGGCCGTACTTTTCTGAATTTGCCTGGATGAAGAACCGTTTAAGCGTGATGGTCGATTATCTTGCGGCTCTTTATGAATTAATAGAAGACAAGCACATTTCTTTTACACAAGATTTTTCTGTCGCTGATGCGCGGACGATAACCTCTTTAGAGCGTAAAACTAATCATGATCTCAAAGCGATCGAACAATTTTTAGTACTCCGCCTACAAAAGAAAAAACTTGGCTTTGTCGTGCCGTATGTAAATCTGGGAATTGGCTCTGAAGATATCAATTCCATTGCGCTTGGCCGGTTGATAGGGGAGTGCCGGGAGACCGTTTTATTGCCGTGCTTCCAAAATATTGCCTCGGCATTGATTGCCTTAGCCGAAGCGGAAAAAGACACAACCATGGTGGCCAGAACCCACGCACAAGTAGCAAATGTCACGACGTTCGGCAAAGAAATAGCCAATTCCCTCTTGAGATTGTGCGACGAGTTAGAACTATTTACTTCACTTAAATTTTCTGCAAAATGTACGGGTGAAGTCGGCTCATTGCACGGATTTCTTGCAATTGGCAAAGACAAGGATTGGCTTCAGTTTACTGATAATTTTATCCGCGGCTACGGTCTCGTTCCGTCTCACGCAGCAACCCAGATAGCCCCGTATGACAGTCTGGTCCGGTTCTTCCAGAGTTTGGAACGGATCAATACCATCCTTTTGGATTTTGTCAAAAATATGTGGCTGTATGTACTGGTCGGATATGTACGGATTACCAAAGTGGATGCTGAAGTCGGCTCAGCAGGTATGCCGCACAAAGTTAATCCAATCTATTTTGAAGGAGCAGAAGGCGGGCTTGCGATGGCAAATGGCATGTTGGAAACGCTTTCCCGTACGTTGCCCGTCAATCGCCTCCAAAGGGATTTTTCTGATTCAACCGCTCGAAGAAGTATGAGCATGCCCATAGGATTATCTGTTTTGTCCTATCAAAGCATTGTTGAGGGCATCAAACGATTATCAGTGGATAGGGAAGTGATTGCATCCGGTCTTCATCCTCATCAGGAGGTATACCTGGAATCGGTAAAAATATTTTGTCTGCGGCATGGCGTGAGTGATATCTACGACTGGTTGAAAGATAAAACGCGGGGCAAAACTTTGAATAAAGAAGAATTCCATCATCTTCTCGCTGAACTTCCATTGGATGTCAAACGAAAGGACGAGTTGCAGGTCATGCTCCATTCAGTTAATCCGTATCCGGCAAAAATAGTTTCGGAAGCAGTACGTCGGGCAAAACGTATCTTTAAACTATGAAACCCACAGTGATGATTGGCGCCCAATGGGGAGATGAGGGGAAAGGAAAGCTCGTCGATGCGCTCGCCGCTGACTATGATGTCGTGGCCCGATTTAACGGAGGGAACAATGCAGGCCACACGATTATGTATCAGGGTGAACAGTGCAAACTCCATGTCTTGCCATCGGGAATATTTCAGAAAAAAAATTTGCTTATCGCCCAAGGCGCTGTTTTTGATCCGAATGTCATGCTTGCCGAGCTTGAGTTTTGTAAAAAACATCGTTTGAAGCTTGATCTTCTTATCGATTACCGCGTCAATCTTGTCATGCCGTATCACAAACTATTTGATGGAGCACATGAGAAATGGAAAGGGGGAAAGGCAACCGGTAGTGTTAAAGTGGGTGTTGGCTATTGCTATGAAGACAGAAATAATCGATCCGGCATCCGTTGTGAAGACTTGCTCCACCCAAAAATTTTAGAAGAAAAAATTGTCATGCTGTTGCCTCTGAAAATGGCAATCTTAGAAAGAGTATACGGAATCAAAGCAAATCTGAAGGTAAAAACTATCGTTGCTGATCTTCTCGCCTCTGCGAAAATCATTGGGCCATATATCGGTGACGTGAGTATGTATGTGGCCAACAATTTGGATAAGAAGAAAATATTGTTTGAGGGCGCCATGGGTACAATGCTTGACGGACAGTTTGGCACCTATCCGTATACGGTGGCCAACAATACAATTGCTTCGTCAGTATTTACTTCCGTTGGAATGCCGGAAGTCCCACTGAACGCCTTAGGAGTGGTAAAAGCCTACACTACCAGAGTCGGCGGCGGCCCGTTTCCCACGGAGCAAATCAATGCTAATGGCGAAAAACTTCAGACCATAGGGCGGGAAATAGCCGCTACATCCGGAAGAATCCGTCGTTGCGGTTGGCTGGATTTACCTATCATTCGTTTTGCCCATCGACTGAACCGTTTTACTTCACTTGCGCTAACCAAACTTGACGTGTTATCTGGTTTTTCAAAAATTTCGGTATGTGTCGGCTATCGGTACGGGAAAAAATTATATCGAGAGTATCCGGGAAATTCCCATGAATATGCTGGATGCAAACCCATCTACAAAGTATTTGAAGGTTGGAACACGTCGCTTGGCGGGATCAGGTCGTGGACGGCTCTGCCCAAATATGCGCGAGCGTATATTCGTTTTATAGAAAATGACATTGGTGTTCCGGTAAAATTTCTCTCGCTTGGCGCCGAGAGAGACGCGCTTATCCGACTATGAATCAACAGATCATGCCACTGGGTTTGGCCTATGACGATGTACTTCTGATACCGCAAAAATCGCGGATAATTTCGCGCAAGCTCGTTTTAACCAAAACAAAAGTATCCCGGAACATTGACATAGCCATCCCCTTTGTTTCTTCTAATGTCGACACGGTCACGGAATCTGCTATGGCAATTGCAATGGCCAAACTCGGCGGTATGGGCATCATCCACCGTTTCATGACGATTGAGCGGGAGGTAGCCGAAGTGCGGAAAGTAAAACGAAGCGAAGGATTTATCATGGGAACCCCGTTTACGCTTTCACCCAAACAAACCATTGCCGAAGCGCGCGTACGTATGAAACAACATAATGTGAGCAGCGCCATCATCGTCAATGACGAGAATAAAGTTTTGGGATTGGTTTCTGATCGCGATATGTGGTTTACCGACGAGGCGACGATGACGATGGATAAGCTCATGACACCCAGAGAAAAACTCATTACTGCAGGAATACAGGTAACGCTCGACGAAGCGCGCAAACTTTTCCGTAAGCACAAAGTGGAAAAATTGCCGCTTATCCGCCGGGACGGAACACTTGGCGGGTTAATTACCTCCCGTACGGTTCTCAATGTGGACCGCTTTCCGTACGCAACGCAAGACAAAAGCGGCCGGTTACGGGTGGGAGCAGCGGTCGGTGTTGTTGGAGATTATTTGGAACGTGCGCAGGAACTCATGAAGATCGGCGTTGATGCACTCGTTATTGACATTGCCCACATACACTCGACACACGGTTTATTGGCGATAAAAAAACTTCGCAGGATTGCCCGCAATACCGATATTATTGCCGGCAATATTGCTACAGCTGACGCGGCCAAAGAGCTCATCGGTTTGGATGTCGATGCTGTTAAAGTAGGCATCGGCCCGGGAGGTATTTGCATAACCCGCATGGTTGCCGGAGCCGGTGTGCCGCAACTGACTGCGATCATGGATTGCGCAAAAATTGCCCAAAAAGCGAAGATTCCCTTCATTGCCGATGGCGGCACCAATTACTTGGGAGACATGACCAAAGCACTGGCCGCCGGAGCATCCTGTGTCATGATTACCGGTTGGATTGCCGGTACCGACGAAAGCCCGGGGAGTATCATTTTGCGCAAAGGTCAAAAGTACAAAGTGCATCGGGGGGCGGCGTCATTTTCTGCTGTTGCTTCGCGGATCCTTGAAGGCGTCAACGGCCAGGTACGAAAAGAGTTAAGCGAAAAAGAGCTGGATAGCGAGCTGGAAGAAATCGTACCAGAAGGCGTTGAAACGTTTGTTCCGTACAAAGGAGCAGTGAAAGATGTCATCAATCAGCTCGTTGGTGCGGTCCGTTCCGGCATGAGCTATAGCAACGCGGGGACGATTCCGGAATTATGGAAAAATGCCCGGTTTATCCGCATCACCCCGGCAGGATTTCGGGAAAGCAAACAACACAACGTTGAAGAAATGTGACCTCCGTGCTACAATACGTCATCTCTCTATGGCAAACTCTGTTACCTGGCCTTCAACTCCCTCTGACACAATGAAATCCGTCACCTTGCACATCGGCGATACGCTTCGCGTTCACTACAAACTTATTGAAAAGGAAAAGATAGCAGGCAAAACCAAACGGGAAGTGAAAGAAGAAACCCGTGAACGCACCCAGGTATTTGAAGGCATTCTGATTGCTATAAAAGGCAGTGGACCCAATAGCATGCTGACGGTTCGCAGGATTGGTGCCGGCGGCATAGGTGTCGAAAGAATTTTTCCGCTCATTTCTCCCTGGATAAAGAAACTTGAAGTGAAGAAATCAGGTCGTGTTCGCCGGGCAAAACTTTATTATCTGCGCGGTAGGACGGGAAAAGCAGCAGTCACTATCCATGAAGCCACTGTCCCAAAACCCGCAGGAGCCTAAGACGACACCCACGCACAAACAACTTCTCGGCAAAAAAGGAGAAGATCTCACCGCTTCCTATCTTGAGCAACACGGCTATCGGATCATTGATAGAAACTTTAAAGCACGCTACGGAGAAATCGATATCATCGCAATCAAGGACGCAATATTGATATTCATTGAAGTAAAAACGCGCGTGGGCAGAGCGTTTGGGTTGCCGGAGGAAGCCGTGACGCCCAAAAAATTGAACGAAGTCGTCGGCACTGCAAGGTATTACAAACTTCTGCATCCGGAACTGCCGGACGCCATGCGGATCGACGTCATCGGCATTGAGCTGGATTTCGATGAAACGCTTAAATATTTCAACCACATCCCAAACGTCACGCAGTGATCGCCAAAAATATTTCAAAACCTACAAAGTCCAGCTATAGCGAGAGTTTGTAGGTTTCCGGATAGCAGTTTGTGAATTTGTTATAATCAAACCATGAAACTGATAGATACCCCAATAACAAAGAAATCTTTACACGAGATGGCAAAAGCAAGTTTTGGAAATTTTGTGAAAGCGGTCATCGATAGTAAGAAAGCTATTATGGTAATCGATGCCAGCTTGCATGCAGATGAAGAGACGTACCTTCTCTCTCACGGATCGATACAACAGGATTTGTGGGGTATCAATCTTTATCCCGAATTCGATGGTGAAGATTTTATTGAATTTGACTCCATGATTAATGTACGGCCTGGCCAGGGAAACATGACCCGCGGCATTGATGATGCACGGATACAAAGGAAAATTCGTTCCATTATTGGTCAACTGGTCACGTAGTATGCAACACCGCGATTTAGAAGGGAAGAGATGGTCTATGATGCCGCTTATGGAGCAAATGGCAAATATCGGCAGTGAGGTCGTACGGGCTATGAAATGGAAAGAGAAGAATAATCAGGCGTATGCGCACCTTGCTACCCTGCGCGCGCTGGAATTATTTGATCTTACGCTTGCCGCCAGGACGGTGAGTTCGGAGCTGCAGGAGATTGCCCGGGCGCGTGAGTTGTGGCTGGATTATAGTATGGGTGATAATCAGTATAAGCAAACCGCATCGCAGTGGGAAAAATATTTTACCGCCTTTGCCTATGCCGCGAGACGTTTACGATGATCTTTCTTTTTGTATAACGTTTTACAGGAAAAATTGCTATAATATGGTGGCAACGGGTCGGTAGCTCAACGGTAGAGCAGCAGCCTTTTAAGCTGTTGGTTCTGAGTTCGAATCTCAGCCGACTCAC
>JBBTTP010000096.1:0-16253 GCA_038064215.1 Patescibacteria group bacterium
AATTCACCGATACAGAGGTAAAATTATGTAACAAAGCCGTTACATGATATAGTTTTACGTATGTTCGGTATTATCAAGACGCTTCATGCAGATAAGACAGAGATAAAAGTAATTCTCCGATTATCCGCAGCTTTTCTTGTTGCGTTTGTTTTGTATCTGACCGCCAGCTACTTCATCATCCGGTCTCTCTCGCTTCATGATATGAAGCAGTATTTGAAAATTACCGCCACTTCCGTTTCAGAGGATTTTGAGTACAGTGAAGGCGTATGGAATACCAATAAGTATTTATCGGACACAACTACTCCTTCAGAGAATCCTCTGTATATTTTTTCGCTCGACGGGTTTCTCATTGACCGCATGAACGTCATTGGCGGCTTTTTGGACACTTCCAATTTTGCTTATGCCTCTTCGTTTGCGACACCAAAAACTATTGTTTCTCCCATCGGCGAGCATTGGCGCGTATTTTCCTATCGCATTGAACGGGATGGCCGGGGAAAAGGCGTGATCCTCCTGGGATACTTTGAGCCGGCTGGTCGATCAGAGAAG
Source organism: Patescibacteria group bacterium (assembly GCA_038064215.1). Classification (GTDB taxonomy): domain Bacteria; phylum Patescibacteriota; class Microgenomatia; order UBA10105; family UBA927; genus JACREN01. Next base: position 547 of record JBBTTP010000096.1, read on the forward strand.
GAACTGGACGACGTGCTTCTGGCAAACGCCCAAATGGTAGACAGTCAGATTACGGTTACGAGCGGGGTACTTGACGGGACACAAATCGTTGATAAAGACATTGATCACAATATCTCATTTGAAATAGTTGACACGTTTAACCTAAGTCATAAAAGTATTAGCGGACCGCCTGCATATATCGATAAGAGTTATCTTCAGGACGCCCTTAGGCGTAAAGATTTTGCGGTGGTAACCGATGCCGGCTCGCAAAAGAAATACATGCTATACGTTCAACCTATTCTTGCCAGTGCCGAAATAGTCGGCATTGTTGTCGCAGGAATTGGACTTGACCAGCTGAACGAGATACTTGGTAATCAGCTGTTACTGTCATTTATCGCAGGGTTGCTTTCTGTTTTCATCTTTGCCGTGTTTACTCTCTTTGTTTATCGTCATGATATCGGGAAAATTATTGAGGAACGATTGGCAATGCTTGCCAATCCTCAATGTGTGGTCGTTGAACAAATTGGATTTGATTCATCAGGAAATAAAATCATCATTAACGGTACCCATGTCATAGATATTCCTGTCGATTCCTATCAACACGATATATGTAAATTACTCTTCAAAAATCCCAAAAAACAATACGATACGCTCGATCTGTCTGATGCCATGGGGGAGCTCGATGAACAGAAAAATGTGAAGCGGCTTGTGTATGATGCGGTCGAGGCGGTAAATGCCAAAGTAAAGAAGCTGACTGGTATGAAGCTCATCTCTCACACAGATAAAAAGTATTGTATAAACCCCGCACTCGCTTCGAGACTCTCCTAAATTTTCCGACTCGTTCGTGAGTCGCAGTTGAGTCACCCCTCATTAATTTACCCTTGAGCTATGCAACAACAAGAAAGCAGTGTCATAAACGACATAGTTGGATATATCCGTAGAACTAATACGCCACTCACCGAGTGGTACGTGGGCATAGCAGAAGATGCACAAGCGCGGGTTTTTGAAGAGCATGGCGTAAATAAAGATGTTGATTATTGGATATATCGGGAATGCTTTACCGTAGATGCGGCACGGAGAGTAGAACAGTACGTTATTGCCAATTATCAGACAGATGGAGGGTCAGGCGGCGGGAGTGATGCGTCACGGTTTGTGTATGCGTATAAAAAAGAGCGACATACAAGAGAGGCGAGGATGTGACATGAGACTCTTTATTATTGGAGTTTCTGCCAGTCTCTGTTTCTTCATTGTATTTCCGTCTCACGTTCTGGCAGCCAGATCGATGACGATTACATCTGACAAAACTTCTCTATTTGGCGATGAAGAGATGACCATCACCGCATCAGCGTCGGGTTTTACTCCAGGTGAAACGATTTATATCAAAGGAGCTTTTTATCAGGAAGGGTCAACAAATTATTTTGGATTCACAAGAAGCGGCGATTCTTGGATAAAAAATGGAGATACATCAACAAGCCAACGATCAATAGTCGTTGATTTTTGGGATGGTAACCTGTCGGTTAAAAGCGATTTTGCAGACAGTGGGTATAAAGGAGAAGGCGAATATAAAGCAAAAGTAGGGTTTTACTTTACGACGTCAGGGGGAAATCTTTCGTCTGTTAATTGGACGGGTAATAATGTCACTGTTTCGTTGAATGAACCGGATCCAACTCCTACATCGAGCCCTACGCCTACTCCCACCCCGCAAGCAAGCGCGACGCCTACTCCAACACCGGGACCGACTGCGACACCAACGCCTGGGCCAACAGCCACCTCTACCCCAGTCCCGCCGACGGCAACAGCAATACCCACCAAGACGCCGACGCCGACAAAAACGCCGACTCCGGTGCCGACACTGACTCCGACTCCTGAAATGAGTCCAGCGGCAACGCCCAGCGGTGAGATTTTGGGAACCGAAAGTTCGCCTGTGCCGGAAATTGAGCCGCAGAAGGGCAGTATAAAGCCGGTTATTATTTCTCTGCTTTTTGTGAGTATCGGATTGGCGCTTCTCGCGTTCGTTTGGGTATGGAAACATCGCGATGTAATGAAGGCACATACCTCGAATATCAATCCATAAAGGCTGGTTAGATACGGGAGTTTGCCAATATTGCCCTAAATAATGCCCTATAGTATAATCTTGTAATGTCACATTCTATAGAACAGGATCTCTTTCGAGAAAAAGTAGCACGGGATGATATATCAGCCTATATAGGCGACTTACTCGTGAGACAGCGTCGAGTAAACCAGGAAGTCTTTTCTTTTAGTGAAGATTTTTTACAACCTGGTGCGACCGTCATCGATGCGTGTGCAGGTCCCGAAGGAAGCCTTCTCGCTGGGGCATTGCACGCTTACCGTTGGTACGGCAATGAGATATCAGAGCGATTTGCCCAAAATCTGAAAGCCACCGGCGGTGAAGCCGCTTCTGTCACACTCGCCGACTTTCTGCATTCTCCATACCGGGCAGGGTTTGCCGATGCTGTGTATTTTATTTTTGCAATGAACCACCTGGTTCGGCACCAGGAAACGATCAGAGAAGCGCATCGTATTACCAATCAAAGAGGCCTCATCGTCATTGCTGATCCTGGCCCGACGGTGTGGATTGCAAATATATTCCTCAAATCATTATGTGATGCGGAGGGTCTGTCCATGCCCAATACACTTGGAAGAGGAAGAGTCTTTTCTGAGGAAATTTCGAGGTTCTTTGCACAAAAACCGTATACTGCCGAACAGTACGTAGATTACCTCACGGTTCATAGTTTAGGAAAAACCAGAGAAGGCATGACGGAACTCTTTTATAGCGTTTTGAAAACAAGTCAACGGAAAAAAGATATTTCTTTTGATTTTCAAAATGCGCTTCTGCGCGTTTACTTTGAACACTTAGTGGCAACATGCCAACATCAATCTTTGGAGCTTCAGAAGACGGGCATCCTTGCAATGGGCCAAGACGATCATGGCGAGTGGATCGTCGCCGAGCCAACGAGAGTTGGACAGGCTCGATGGATTGACGATTTCATGAGTACGCGGCAATGGAAAGGGCCGCTCGTTGAGGGACTCCCTCACGCTATCGCGCATTCAGCCAAACGTTTGGTTGTGCCAATTTTATGTTTCAGGGGAACCTCACCCGACGGGTGAGATAGTTCATCGGGATGGTATAATGGCGGCATGACGGATTTTGATCGGGAAGTACGGACCAGTAGCAGAGAGGAAACGATCGAATTGGCCAAAAAGGCGGCAGAGGAGTGTCACGTTCCAACGGTGATTTGTCTGTACGGAGAATTGGGAAGCGGGAAAACGACGTTCGTGCAGGGATTTGCAAAAGCATTAGGAATAACTTCCCGCCTGCTCTCCCCCACTTTTATTATTGTGCGACGCTATCAGATACCGAAAAAACAGAAGGTTTTGTATCATCTTGATTTATACCGGATGAATTCTACCAAAGAGGTGGAAGGCATAGGTATAACGGAAATTTTTTCTGATTCGCATGCATACGTGCTCATCGAATGGGCAGATAAATTGGGAAGTTTGATGCCCAAAGATCGGATTGATGTGCGGTTTACCGTCCTTGAAGATGGAAAGCACCAATTGTCTGTCAAATCTTGTCATCCTCGGGCTTGACCCGAGGATCCAGCTTATAATAGAGACTGGATTCCCGCTTTCGCGGGAATGACACGCTCGGTTGTATTTGATATGGCTCAAGATATGACTTTGCAAGCGATACAAGTAATGCAGCAGGGTGGCATCGTCATTTATCCCACAGACACCGCATTCGGCATCGGGTGCAGGATAGATGACTATGCGGCGGTTGACCGGCTTTTTACTTTGCGCCGGCGGCCGATTTCACAGGCCATGCCGGTATTAGTTTCTTCTATGGAGATGGCAAATTTGTATTACGATTCCCCTTCTGATATTGTGCGACGACTTATGAAGACCTATTGGCCGGGTGCGCTCACCATTGCGGCAAAGTGCCATAAAGATTTGATCTACTCCCCTATCCGCGGCGGAGGAGATACGGTTGGTCTTCGGATGCCAAATCACGAGGTGGCTTTGAAGATCATCAAAGCGGTTGGGGTACCGATCCTTGGTCCATCGGCAAATTTTCACGGAGACCCAACACCCTATCGGTTTGAAGATATAGATCCGGAACTAGCGAAGCTCGTTGATTTCGTTGTGCCGGGGATATGTCTTGTGAAGCAGGCCTCGACGGTGGTTGACTGTACTGACCAGCCGTATGCAATACTTCGACAAGGAGCGGTCAAACTCATATGAGTGCAATTGTTTATATCGATACGTCTGATCAGGACACTGCGAAAGTTGCCGTTGAAATAGACGGAAAACAGTATGAAAAAACGTCCCAGTCCCGTGTGATGAAAGCACAGATGGTACTGCCGCTTATCGAAATATTGCTTAAGGAACACGCCATACAACTTTCGGATATATCTGAAATCCGCGTATACGAAGGTTCGGGGTCATATACCGGAATCCGGGTCGGCATGTCTGTCGCCAATGCGCTGGCACTGCTCCTCGGTATTCCGGTAACATATTCCGGTACATATTCCGGTACACACTGGTAATTTTGCTTTCTCACGGCTATCATAGATAGGTATGACGATTTTTTCATTAGCCGTTCATTTATTTCTTCCCCATCACTCCAATAACCACAGGCCGAAGGCGCTTCACATCGATGCATTGTTTATCTATGTTTTGCTTTTTGGACTGTTTTATTTTGGTACGAATGCTCTCGAGCGGCGCATGCCTGATGTGTTGGGGTACGCGACGGATATTCATGTAGAAAAGCTCATAGCCGCTACAAACGCGAAACGGCAGGCGGCAGGACTTGCTCCCCTCTCACTTGATGCGGAGTTATCCGAAGCGGCCAGAAAGAAAGCGGCCGATATGTTTGCAAAAAACTACTGGGCGCACAACAGCCCGACGGGAAGAACGCCCTGGGAATTTGTATCAGGTGCAGGGTATTCGTACACGGTGGCCGGAGAAAATCTGGCAAAAAATTTTTCTGACAGCCAGAGCGTGGTGGATGCGTGGATGGCATCTTCTACACATCGTGACAATCTCATGAAGGTAGGATATCGGGATATAGGCTTCGCTGTAGTGAACGGGATATTGAATGGTGAGGAAACGACATTGGTGGTTCAGATGTTCGGAAGTCGTGTCCGTCCACAGAGTCGTGAGCAAACTCAGAAAGTGACGGTTCCGCTGCTCGCCGCTGTCTCAGATCAGGCGTCAGCGGTGAAAGCCGCCGCAAGCGCATACAGTAGCGTGACGAAAAAGCCTTGGATAGACCTCGGAGTTTTTAATCGTACCATTGTGTATGTGTTTATCGGCGTGTTGTTGGGAGTATTTGGCGTTGATGCTTGGCTTACTCGGAGACGGAGGATTGTTCGTGTATCGGGACATAGTATTGCCCATATTGCTTTTTTTGTCGCGCTTCTTATTTTGATTAGTTCCATACAGCGGGGGAGTTTATTATGAAAAAGGAATGGTTTTACCTATTCATTCTGTTTATTATTCTAGCCGGAGGGATCGCGACGTTTTTTGCCACAGCCGGCAATACGTTCGCACAGCGCATTGTAGGCGTCGTGACCACAGTATCGTATGTCGTTTGGGGCATACTGCATCATAGCCTGAAAGAAGATCTGCATGTGAAAGTTGTGATAGAATATGTGCTGTTGGGGTGCATTGCGCTCTTATTACTCTTTATTATTATTCCTTCATAATATGAAAGGTGTTATTTTAGCCGGAGGATTGGCTACCAGACTGCGACCGCTGACGCTCGTCACCAATAAGCATCTTCTGCCGGTGTATCACAAACCGATGATCTACTATCCGCTGGAGGCCATGCGGAAAGCCGGGATCAAGGAAGTATTATTAACCACATCCGGCGATCATGCAGGAGATTTTGCCAATCTCTTAAAAGATGGTGAGGAGTTTAAACTGCGCATGTATTATGCCATACAGCAGAATGCGAAAGGCGGCATAGCAGATGCGGTGGCGCTTGCGGAAGAATTTGCGGGCGGAGAGCCGCTGTTGGTATTTCTCGGGGACAATATTTTTAATTGCGATTTACGTGCTGCTATTTCCCGGTTTGAGAACGTTGGCCGGGGGGCGATGGTATTTGGCGTACATAAAGACACGGGGTCCAAACAATATGGCGTTATCGAAGTAAATGCGGACGGTATGGTAGTTTCCATTGAAGAAAAGCCGGATAAACCCAAAAGCGACATCGCACAAACTGGTATTTATATGTATGATGCAAAAGTTTTTGGCTATATCAGGACACTCACGCCCTCCGGACGCGGCGAACTGGAAGTGACGGATCTCAACAATACCTATCTGGCACAGGGAGAGCTCATGTGTGAAATCATCGACTGGTGGGTAGATGCGGGAACGTCGTTTGACGAGCTTCTGGCGGCTAATAACCAGGTAGCAAACATGGTGGCGGAAGGGAAATTATGATTGACGGCGTTATAGTAAAAGAGCTCGTCCGACACCCGGACGAGCGCGGTTTTTTTGAAGAGATCGTTCGGCGCTCTGATCCGTTTTTTACTGAAGGATTCGGCCAATTGTCTCATTCCTCTATGTGCGCCGGGGTCGTGAAAGCCTGGCATGTGCATACCACACAGATAGATTGGTGGTATGTCGCGCGAGGAACCGTTAAAGCAGTATTGTATGATGCCCGTAAGGATTCAAAAACGCATAAAGAACTCAATGAATTTATATTGGGCGATACTGCGGAAAAAATTATTGTCCTAAAAATTCCGGCAGGAGTCGCACACGGATTAAAAGTTTTGAAAGGTCCGGCAGACCTTTTTTATGTCACGAGCGGCGAATACAACAAAGAGAGAGAAGAAGGAAGGATTCCGTATGATGATCCATCGATTGGTTACGATTGGGCCCAAGGAACGGAGATAACCAATAAACATATTACATGAAGCTTCTTGTCACCGGCGGAGCCGGATTTATCGGGTCGAATTTTATTTTGTACTGGCTGGAACATCATCCGGATGATCGTGTTGTGAATTTAGACAAGCTGACGTACGCAGGAAATTTGGAAAATCTTGCGAGTGTCGCTCATCTCACCAATTATTCATTTGTGAAAGGGGATATTTGCGACCGCAGTGTCGTTGATCAGGCAATGAACGGCGTGGACGCTGTCGTTCATTTTGCTGCGGAGAGTCATGTAGATCGGTCTATTATCGATCCATCACCATTCGTTTCCACCAATGTGATAGGGACGTATGTTCTGTTGGAATCAGCATTGAAGGCAAAAGTTACTCGTTTTCACCATATTTCGACGGATGAAGTGTACGGATCGCTTGAATTATCAAATCTGAGTAAATTTAATGAACGAACACCATATAACCCCAAAAGTCCATATTCAGCTAGTAAAGCAGGATCAGATCATTTAGTAAACGCATACTATCATACGTATGGATTGCCCATGACCATAACTAATTGTTCCAACAATTTCGGACCGTTCCAATTTCCGGAAAAGCTGATTCCGCTTGCCATCACAAACATTATGGAAGGAAAAAAAGTTCCTCTGTATGGAGACGGGAAGAATGTCCGGGATTGGCTGTATGTGGAAGATCATTGCCGGGCTATCGAATTAGTGTTGCAAAAAGGAACCATCGGAGAAACGTATTGTATCGGAGGACTTACCCGGGATATTGATAATCGTACCGTCATCAAAAAAATTCTCCAACTTATGGGGGGCGATGAATCGATGATAGAGTATATCCCTGACCGGCCGGGGCATGACCGGCGATATGCCATGGATTGGTCGAAGATAAAGAATGAACTGGGTTGGGAGCCATTCCGCGATTTTGATACATGGTTAGCTAGTACCGTTCACTGGTACAAAGCACATGAATCGTGGTGGCGGCCGCTTAAAAAATAATGAAAATCATTGGCACTGGATTATCAGGGTTAGTCGGTTCGCGCGTGGTAGAGCTTCTTTCATCCTCGTTTTCTTTTGAGGATTTAAGTCTCGATACCGGCGTTGATATAACCCATAAAGATATCGTTGATGCGCGGATTGCCGCATCAGATGCGCCGTGGGTATTGCACTGTGCTGCAAAAACTGACGTGGAGGGCGCAGAGAAAGAACGGACTCTCGGCTCCTCAAGTAGCTCTTGGATTGTGAATGTGACGGCAACGCAGCATATTGTTGAGGCCTGCAGGCGCACCCAAAAGCGCTTGATCTATATTTCTACGGATTATGTGTTTGACGGTACAAAAGATGCGTATACAGAGGAAGACACGCCGCATCCTACGGGCTGGTACGCGGTGACAAAATATGAAGGAGAGAAGCAGGTTGCGACGCTTGGGGAACAGGGGCTCATTCTTCGCATTGCTAATCCGTATCGCGCAATATTTCCGGCAAAGCCGGATTTTGTTGCAAAAATCAGAACAAAATTGGAACAAGGTGAATCAATGCAGTCCCCGGTAGATCAGATATTTGTTCCGACGTTTATTGATGATATCGGCCGGGCAATTGAAAAACTTATTGTTCTTGAAGCATCGGGTGTGTACCATGCAGTCGGGAGTGATGCACTTTCGCCGTACGATGCGGCGGGTTTGATCGCCCGTACGTTTTCGCAGGATGAATCCAAGATAATTCCGACGACGTTTCAGGAGTATTTTCAGGGTCTGGCACCTCGTCCCTTTCGGGCGGCACTGAAAAATGATAAAATATCAAAATTCGGTGGCCGCATGTCAACGTTCGCTGAAGGACTTGCGGAAGTTAAAAGGCAACAATTGACCAATTGACCCATTGACTATGACGATTGCATTTATCGGTCACGGATATGTAGGATTGGTGACTGCTGCTGTGTTTGCGGATTTAGGCAACACGGTCTGGGTGGTTGGGCGGACCCGCGAGAAAATAGAGAAATTGAAAAAGGGAGAAACTCCGTTTTTCGAACCCGGACTTGAGGAATTGGTAAAACGGAATTTGAAGGCGGGGCGATTGGTGTTTACGTTGGATTACGCACAAGCTATTGCACCATCGGAGATTATTTTTATCTGTGTCGGTACGCCGCCGAAAGAAAACGGGGAAGCGGATCTCACCAGTGTGTATGCAGCCGTAGAATCAATCGGCAAATCTCTCACAGGGTATAAAGTAGTAGTAACGAAGAGCACGGTTCCTCCGGGTACAAACAGACGCGTTTCCGAGATTATTACAAAAGTGAAGCCTGCGGGGACATCGTTTGCGATTGCTTCTGTGCCGGAATTTTTGCGTGAAGGAACCGCCATTGAAGATACGCTGCATCCTGACCGCGTCGTGATTGGTACGACGTCGGACCGCGCGCAAAAGCTTCTTCTGGACCTTCATAAGTCTATTGACGGAAAAACCGTCCTGTGCAACGTGGAGACTGCGGAACTTATAAAATATGCCTCCAATGCATTTCTTTCCGTAAAAATATCTTTTGCTAATGCCATCGCGTTGGTTTCAGAGAAAGTCGGGGCTGATGTGGAAAACGTACTGGAAGGGGTAGGGCTGGATAGGCGCATCGGTAGAAGCTTTTTATACCCCGGGGTGGGATACGGCGGCAGTTGTTTCCCGAAAGATGTCAAGGCGCTGATAGCCATCGGTGCCCAGTATGGGTATAATTTTACGCTTTTGAAAGCTGCAGACGAGATAAATGTCGACGCGGGGAAATATTTCGTCCAAAAAATCGTCGGCCATTTCCACGGTTCATTGAAAGGAAAAACGATTGCGATGTTGGGGTTATCGTTTAAGCCCAATACGGATGATATGCGTGAGGCGCCTTCACTTTTTATTATTCATGCGCTGATAAAGAATGGTGCCCGGATCGTGGCGTACGACCCCGTCGCTATGGAAAATGCGCGCCAGCTTTTGCCGAAGCAGGTGAGTTTTGCGTCTGATGCATATCAGGCGGCGCACGGAGCGGACGCAGCAGTCGTCGTGACTGAATGGAATGAGTTCCGTCAGCTTGATCTCGTGCGCCTTGCTAAGGAATTAAAGCAGCTCGTGCTTTTTGACGGCAGAAATATCTATGAACCTACCCGTGTGAAAAGTTTAGGTTTTACCTATTACGGAGTAGGAAGAATGTAGTGTATCCTAAGAAGGAGGTATATATGTCAGACAAAAAAGTACTTATTACCGGAATCGCAGGGTTTGTCGGGAGTCATTTGGCAGAACTGCTTCTTAAAGAGGGGTATGAAGTGTATGGACTCTGCAGGTCCCGGACGAAACGCGACCATATTGAATCTATTATCAATAAGCTACATCTCGAGGATGCGGACATGTTGGATTCTCACAGTCTCTACACCACGCTTTCCCGCATTAAGCCGGATTACATTTTTCATCTGGCTGCACAGTCATTTGTTCCGACTTCGTGGGTGTCTCCATCGGTCACGCTTGAAGTAAATATCGTGGGGAGCGCGAATCTGTTTGAGGCTGCCCGTCAATCCGGTATTGATCCGGTTATCCAGATAGCATGTTCTTCTGAGGAATACGGGCTCGTGCATGAGAATGAATTACCGATCAAAGAAGAAAACCCGTTGCGCCCTCTCTCTCCGTATGCCGTGAGTAAGGTTGCCATGGATTATCTTGGGTATCAGTATTACCAATCGTACAAAGTGCGCGTCGTGCGGACACGCGGGTTTAATCATACCGGGCCGCGCCGGGGCGAAACGTTTGCGGAGTCCAACTTTGCGCGACAGATAGCGCTTATCGAAAAAGGAAAACAGGAGCCGATCATCCGCGTAGGAAATCTGGAAGCAAAACGCGATTATACGGACGTGCGGGACATGGTTCGGGCGTATCTGTTATCCGTAGAGAAGTGCGATCCGGGAGACGTCTACAATATTGCGGTAGGCCGTGCGATTCGGATCGGAGACATGTTGAAACTTTTACTGTCATTTACAAAAACCAAAGTAACCATCCAGGAAGATCCCGCCCGCATGCGGCCATCCGATGTGCCGGTTCTGATCGGCGATAATACCAAGTTCGTGAAAAAGACGGGTTGGAAACCGGAGATTCCGTTTGAGAAGACCATGGAAGATCTCCTGAACTATTGGCGGGAGAGAGTTTGACCTCTATGAATGCAGCGATCATTCTGCCAACGTACAATGAACGGGAGAATATCGGCGTGATGCTCCAAAAGCTACATGAAGCGATCAGACAAATCCCGGGGCACCGTTTTTCATTTCTTGTCGTTGATGATACATCGCCGGACGGTACCGGTTCTGTGGTGCGTCAGTTTCAAAAAATGTATACGGATATTACATTGCTAACCGGCAAAAAAGAGGGGCTGGGGAAAGCGCTTCTCCGTGGTTTCACGTACGCCATAGATAAACTCAAGGCAGATATCCTCATACAAATGGATGCGGATTTATCGCATGACCCGTCGGTGTTGCCGAAGTTTTTAGATGCGATCGATCGCGGCGCTGATTTTGTGGTGGGCAGCAGATACATTCCGGGAGGTTCAATACCGGATAATTGGGGATTGCATAGAAAAATTTACAGCGTCGCAGGTAACGCCATAGTACGGTTTGGATTAGGATACAGTTCGGTTCATGACTGGACCGGAGGCTACCGGGCGTTACGAAAGTCTTTTTTTGAATCAGCAAAAGGCGAATTGCGGGCGTACAGCGGATATGTATTTCAGATTGCGTTTTTACATAAAGCAATGAAGCATGGGGCAAAAATTGTGGAGGTGCCGATACATTTCACGGACCGCCGCTTCGGACATTCCAAAATCGCTCCATCGGAATATATACGCAATGTTCTTGTCTATATAGCAAAAGTTCGGATGAAAAGTTCATTTGGAAAATTCCTTGTGGTTGGGACTGTGGGGTTCATACTCAATACGTTCGTACTTGAATTATTTGTCTTGTTTGGTTTTCATCCGACGCTCGGAAGTGCCGTTGGAGCTGAATGCGCGATCATCTCAAATTTTTTCTTTAATAATCACTGGACATTTCGTCACCGCAAGATCGGAAACAATCAAGTCGCGGCAAAATTCTTACAATTTAACGGGACGTCGCTCGGTGCCCTCCTTATCCAAGCAGGAACCGTAGCCGCAGGAACATCGCTCATGGGCGTCGACGCATACAGGTCATTCTATATTCTCGGTATTGGGTTGGGACTTATGTGGAATTACACGATGTATTCAAAAGTTATTTGGAAGTAATTTCATTGAAACAATGAAAGATTTTTTTGTGAAGCATCAGCGATGGTTCATGTGGGTAGGATTGTTGGTAGTGTTGTTAGTCGGGGCGTATCTTCGGCTGTATAAAATTTCCGAATACATGACGTTTTTGGGGGATGAAGGGCGTGATGTGCTTGTGGTGAAACGCATGATCGTGGAACACAAATGGACGCTCCTGGGGCCGACCGCTTCGGTGGGAGGATTCTTCCTGGGTCCCATCTATTACTATCTCATGCTGCCGTTCTTGTGGCTTTGGAAACTGGATCCGACCGGACCTGCGGTTATGGTAGCGCTGTTTGGAATTGCGACCATTTACCTTGTCTTCCGGGTCGGAAAGGATTTTTTTGGCGACTTGGCAGGGCTTATCGCAGCAAGCCTGTATGCGGTATCGCCGGTCGTCATTGCATATTCAAGGGCTTCATGGAATCCGAATCTTGTTCCGTTTTTTTCAACACTGCTTATCTATTTGTTGTGGCGCATCGTGGTCACGAATCGATGGAGCGAATTATTTTGGGTGGGAGTGGTTTTGGGAATCGGCATGCAGCTGCATTATCTTTTTTTATTCCTTTTCGTAGTGGGTGGAGTATGGTTCGTATTATTCGGCAGATCGAGAGGATTATTGCGGTATTACCTGTTGGGTATTGCGGGGTTTATTGTGGGATATGCGCCGTTTCTGGCGTTTGAACTCCGTCACGGATTTCCCAATACGCAATCCATCATCCGGTTCGTATTGATGGGGAAAGACACCGGGTATGCAGCGAAGCAATTTTTTCCGAATATAGCTGATGTTTCGATTCGGTTGATTGGAAGATTACTCCTGCGCTTTCCGCAACCGGAACTTTGGGTGACGATAGCTCACTGGCAGCGGATGAGCTGGCTTGTTGCAATCTATGCGATTTTGATGGGTGGGATAGGATCCATGGTACAAGTATTGACACGTAAAACAAAACATCGCGGGTCAGCGTTGCTTATCTTGCTATGGTTTAGCGTTATTTTGCTGCTGTTTGGCTTTTACCGGAGGGGCATCTATGATTATTATTTCGGCATATTTTTTGCATTGCCGTTTTTGTTGATAGGTTTTCTTCTGTCCCGATTATTCCGCTCCCATACATTCCGGGGGCTTGCTGTATGTGTGTGGGCGGGGTTGTTATTTTTTAATTGGCAGGGACGGCCGTTTTTGTATCCGCCCAATGACCAGCTTGGCCAGGCAAAAATGATTGCAAAAGAAGCATTGGCGAAAGCAGAAGGAAAGCCGTTTAATTTTGCATTGGTGACGGGAGGAAATTCCGATCATGCCTACCGTTATTTTTTTGAAATTTGGGGAAATAGTCCGATTGCGATAGAAAACGAAGTGAATGATCCCGCGCGTAAAACCGTGACCGATCAGCTTATCGTTCTTTGTGAAATTTCCGAGTGCAAACCATTAGGGCATCCGCTGTGGGAAATCGCCGGATTCGGTCCTGCACAAATAGTCGGAGAATGGGGTGTTTCTTTTGTGAAAATTATGAAATTAACGCACTATAAACCATGAAACAGGTATTCCTTTCCATCGTCATTCCTTCGTATAACGAAGAAACGAACATCCGGTTGGGCGCACTGGATAAAGTATTCCGGTATCTGGATACTGTTTTGTATACGTGGGAAGTGATCGTTGTGGATGACGGATCAAGCGACGGCACCAGAAAGCTTTTGGAAGAATTTCGGAGTGCAGAAGTCACGATTATTCATAATCCTCATCAGGGAAAAGCGGCGACAGTCATAACCGGGGTTCTTGCAGCGCGCGGGGGGATTGTGTTATTTACGGATCTGGATCAGGCGGCACCGATTCGTGAGGTGGAAAAATTACTGCCGTGGTTTGAGCAGGGATATGACGTCGTTATCGGGTCCCGCAACGCGCGACGCGAAGGAGCGCCGTTCCTGCGTCTTATCATGGCCCGTGGTTTTATGATGCTGCGGAGTATTCTTTTGGGGTTAGGCGGCATTCGGGACACGCAGTGCGGATTTAAAGCGTTTAAAAAGCGCTCTGCAAGAAACATATTTCAGCGATTAAAACTCTATGGAGAGCGGCATCAGGTGAGCGGTTCTATGGTGACCGCCGGATTTGATATTGAAGTGTTATTTTTGGCGCGATCAATGGGCTATCAGATAAAGGAAGTTCCGATCGAGTGGCATTATGTGGAAACGCGCCGGGTCAATCCGATAAAGGATTCGTGGCAGGGATTTTGCGATATCGTACGAATTCGCGTCAACGCCCGGCGGGGGCTTTATACAAAATAATTCCATGAGATTCAAGCTTCTTTTGTTTTTTTATTGTATCGCATCACTTTCTCTTTTTTTGTATTCCTACACACAGGTGGATCTTAATCTCACGCTTTCGCGAGTGAATTTGTGGCAGACGATTCAGAGGGCGTTTCAATATGTGGGGTATTTCCAGCGGCCAGTGTCGACCGTCTGGTATCTCGTAACCCTGTCTGCGTTTTTTGTGTTGTATGGGATAGTACTTATTTGTATGAAGAGAAAAACAATGGGTGAACAAGATCTGTGGAAGATCGTCATAGCCGTGACCGTGATGTTGGTATTGTCATATCCGGCTTTTTCATACGATATGTTTAATTATATGTTTACTGCCAAAACCGTGTTGATATACCAAAAAAATCCTTATGCAGTCCTACCGCTTCAGTTTGCCGGTATTGATCCGTGGATTAATTTTATGCGCTGGGTACATTTGCCCAGTGCTTATACGCCGCTTTGGATAGCATTGACACTGCCTGCGTATCTTTTTGGATTTCAATTGTTTCTTTTGATTTTATGGAATATGAAGCTTCTCGTTGCCGGATTTTATCTCTTTTCCGTCTGGTGTGTGGGCGCGATACTGAAGCAATCGGACAGAAACAATGCCGTCTTGGGTATGGGAATACTTGCGTTAAATCCCCTTATTATTATCGAAAGTTTGGTGAGTGCACACAACGATATTGCCATGATGGCGTTTGCACTGCTCGCCATATATCTTTTTATCAAGAAAAAATATTGGTCAGCGTGGTTTGTGCTGGCGTTATCTATAGCGCTCAAGCTCATGACAATATTTCTTGTGCCTTTGGCACTGGTAAAGTGGAGAAGGGGGTTCGCGCTTGCCGGGATGTCTTTGGGATTAATTCTGGTCTTAACGCGGCGTGAATTTTTGCCCTGGTATTTTGTGTGGGTTCTGCCGTTTGTCGCACTTATGCCGACTGCGACTCTCTTGCTGGTTATCTCATCGGGACTGTCTCTCGGGCTTCTGTTACAGTACGCGCCGTATCTCTATTTAGGCCACTGGAATACTCCGGTTCCTTTTATTAAAATTGCGGTAACGGTAATTGCGCCTGCCGTATTCTTCGGGGTCTCTATGTTCTTCCGAATCGCAAAAAAAACTTTGCGGTAGACCACGAGTATCCGCTATAATACGTAGGTATGTTTTTCGAGAAATTTAACCTTAGAAATTTAACCTTCCAGGTTACATAGCTTTGAACATCTTCTTGACAAGGATTTTAAAGAGCG
>JBBTTP010000097.1:0-2019 GCA_038064215.1 Patescibacteria group bacterium
ACATACTCGTTGGCCTTGCCGGATTGTATTCATTGTACAAAATGACGACAAAGGGGAAGAAATAACAACAGGAGCGGCTTTTTTTATGGTAAAATACAGCCATGAAGAAGCTGCTTCTTGTTTTTGCCCATCCGGATGACGAATCGTTTTCCTGCGGCGGGACCGTTGCAAAGTACGTAAAAGCAGGATGGGAGGTTCATCTTCTGTGTGCAACCCGCGGAGAACGGGGTGAAACAGGGCCGTACGGGAAGCTTGATCCGGAGACTCTTGGGGGCATACGGCAAAAAGAAGTACAGCAGGCTGCCAAACTGCTCGGCATCCATACGGTTTCTTTTTTGGATTATATTGATGGGACGCTTGCATCCAGAACGCCGGGGGATATAGAAGATTTTGTGTATAGAAAAATGACAGAGATGATACCGGACGCGGTGATCACGTTTGACACCACGGGCATAAGCAACCATCCGGATCACGTAAAACTCTGTTATTCCACAACCTACGCATTTCAAAAATATGCGGCTTGGGTAGCGGATCAATTTGAAGATCCAGCGGATATAGACGAAAACGCGCTGCCGAAGCTCTACTATGTGTGTATGCCGGAGAGCATCGCGACGTATCTCAAAAAGCAAAAAAATATTCCCCGGGAATTATTCAATAAGCCGTGGATCGGGACGCCGGATGAACGGATAACTACCGTAATCGATACGGGGAAATTTACCGGAGTCAAGAAAAAAGCATTGGGGGCGCATATTTCTCAACAGGCAGATGTAAATAGGTTTCTTTCGCTGCCGCATCATCCGCAACTTTTGCACGAACACTATATCCTTCGCTTTCATGGTACGAAAGAAGTATTTATGGGGAAAAACGACCGGGTTTCCAATAAACTCTGATGGACCATACACTTCTTATCTCAAATCTGCGTGTATCAATTGAAGGAATCCAAATCCTGAAAGGTGTAGACCTGCGCATTCGTTCAGGTGAAATCCATGCGGTGATGGGGCCCAACGGCAGCGGCAAATCGACGCTTGCGTATGCACTCATGGGACATCCGCAGTATCAAATAGCAAATAGCAAATATCAAATAAAAATAGGGAAAAAA
Source organism: Patescibacteria group bacterium (assembly GCA_038064215.1). GTDB lineage: Bacteria > Patescibacteriota > Microgenomatia > UBA10105 > UBA927 > JACREN01. The sequence continues at coordinate 1,100 of JBBTTP010000097.1, forward strand.
GATATTTCTAAACTGCCTACGGAAGAGCGGGCGAAGATGGGATTGTTTTTGGCTTTGCAGAGTCCGATTGCTATCCCGGGGGTTCACGTCATGAATTTGCTGCGCACTGCCTATCAGGAACTTCATGCAGAAAAAATAAATAATACACCAAAAAATTTCCGAATGCATAATCCGGTGTTCGGTAAAATGGGTCGAACCGGCGCCGACCTTGTGGCATTTCATACGATGCTGAAAGAGTACGCCCGAATGCTTCGTATCGACGATACGTTTTTGAGCCGCGGCATTCATGACGGGTTTTCCGGAGGGGAGAAGAAGAAAATGGAAATGCTGCAGGCACTGGTGCTGTCTCCTAAGTTTGCGATTTTCGATGAAATCGATACCGGACTCGATGTGGATGCACTTCGTATTGTGGCAGGCGGCATTGGTAAACTTGCGAAAAATGGAACCGGAGTCATTATCATTACGCACTACCAGCGCATACTCAAATATTTACAGCCGGATGTTGTTCATGTATTGGTAGACGGAAAGATTGTAAAAACCGGCAAGGCATCATTAGCAAAAGATATAGAAGAACATGGATACAAAAGCTACCTTCCCTGATCGAACGTACAAATACGGGTTCCATAAACCGGAACATTATGTGTTCAAGTCCAAAAAAGGACTGGACAGCGGCGTCGTGTCACAAATTAGCGGATATAAGCAGGAGCCGGAGTGGATGCAGAAATTTCGACACACGAGCTTGGATGTGTTTTATAGAAAGCCGCTGCCTTCATGGGGAGGAAATCTTCGCGATATCAATTTTGACGATATTTATTATTACATCAGACCCACCGATAAAAAGGTCGCCTCATGGGATGAACTGCCAGCCGAGATAAAAGACACCTACGACAAAATCGGTATACCGGAGGCGGAAAAAAAGT
>JBBTTP010000097.1:2119-6178 GCA_038064215.1 Patescibacteria group bacterium
GAAAAGCGCGCGGAGAAATTCTTTCGATAGCATATGCGGGACCACATCAGCATCAGGATGCAGGGGGAAAAGTAATCCATGTGAGCCCCGAGACCACGTCACAAATTATTTCCAAATCCATCAGCCGCGGCGGCGGTCGGACATCGTATCGGGGTCTTGTGCAAGTGTATCCCGGGGCTCTGAAGAGCAAAAGTAAGGTTGTCTGTGACGCACTTCTTCTGGATGAAGCATCGCGCTCCGATACGTATCCTACGATGAAGATAGACGAACAGGATGTCACGATTGAGCATGAGGCGACGGTATCGAAAATCGGTGATGAGCAGCTTTTCTACCTTCAAAGCCGAGGGATCGGGAAAGCCCAGGCAGAGTCTATGATCGTCAATGGCTTCATCGAGCCGATCGTGAAAGAACTCCCTCTTGAATACGCGGTAGAAATGAATCGATTAATTCAACTGCAGATGGAAGGCTCTGTTGGATAGTTTTTAGATTGATTGGACGGCTTTTGCAAGAGGTCCTCTTGCAAAGGGCTGCAAGAGGACCTCTTTAGAAACATGAAGAAAATAAAAGATTATATTGTTCGGGCACACACGCATAAACAGATTATCATTCCCATCATATCGGATACTGATGAAGATGTGAGCGTGCGTATACGATTGACAGGGCGCGGAGCAACAGCCCAGATTATTGGTATTATTTTTAGCCGTGGCAAGGGGCATATTTCACTTCACACGCTGCAGCTTCATGAAGCTTCCGAGACGACCAGTAATTTGCTCGTCAAGGCGGTGCTCGCTGATGAGTCGACATTTCTTTATGATGGCGCTATTCGGGTAGAACCCATGGCACAAAAAATCGATGCCTATCAGCGGAACGAGAATTTATTATTATCCAGTGGGGCGCACGCAGAGAGCAAGCCGACGTTGGAAATTTTAGCCAATGACGTGCGGTGTACCCATGGAGCCACGATTGGCCCGATATCGGAAGAACAACTCTGGTATTTAGCTACCCGTGGGGTTGCAAAAAAGAATGCGGAGCAGCTGATCGTTTCCGGGTTTTTGGCTGCTGCGCTGGAAAAAGTTTCAGATCTATCGGTGAGGACTTCTGCGGCGGACCGGATTGCAACTCTTGTTGCACAACCTTAGCTTTTTTTGTTATCCTCCGATGTAGGAGGCTATATGTCACAATCAATGAAAGTTCTTACCGTACCCGAGCTTCCCGCAGGAAGCATGAAAACCGTAACTGCTCTCAGCAAGCGCATTACCATTGCCAATGTAGGCGGTCAGTATTTTGCCGTGGATGATATGTGTACGCATGCGCAGTGTTCTCTTGGGAGCGAAGGATTTATCGATGGCAACGTCGTCACGTGCGGATGCCACGGTGCGCAGTTTGATATGACGAGCGGTAAGGTGATGGCTTTGCCTGCCACTACTGATTTAGAGGTGTATGAAGTGACGGTAGAAGGCGATGCCCTTATGGTACATATATAATATGGACGCTATCCGTAAAGATTTTCCCATCCTTAATCGCCGCATAGACGGCAAGCCGCTCATCTATCTGGACTCAACGGCAACGTCACTTAAACCTCAAGCGGTGCTGGATGCGATGGATGAGTATTACACGTCATATGGCGCCAATGTATTCCGAGGGATTTATAAAATATCGGAGAGAGCGACGCTTGCCTATGAGAGTGCGCGGGAGCGGATCGCAAAATTCATCGGCGCTAAAGAAAAAGAAGAAGTGATTTTTACACGGGGAACCGATGAGTCCATCAGTCTTCTCTATTATTCCTGGGCTTTGCCGCATATGAGTGCATGCGATGTGGTGGTTACCACGATCATGGAGCATCATGCTAATTTTTTGCCCTGGCAGCAGCTGGTGAAAACAAAAGGGGTTACGCTTAAGATTTGGAATATTGATCCGAATGGTGAACTCAATCTAAACGATTTGGATACACTTATTACTCGAGAAACAAAATTACTCGCTTTGACCGCTGTGTCCAATGTTCTGGGCACTATTAACCCGATACAAAAAATTACTCGAACAGTAAAAAAACTCAATCCTGCATGTTTGGTGCTTGTGGACGCGGCACAGGCAGCTCCGCATATGGCTATCGATGTACAGCAGTGGGGAGCGGATTTTGTGGCGTTTTCCAGTCATAAAATGCTTGGCCCCACGGGAATTGGCGTGTTATGGGGCAGGCGGGAGCTCCTGGAAGATATGCCGGTGTTTAACTTCGGAGGCGACATGATAAAAGAAGTCCATAGAGATCATACCGTATTTGCCGGTATTCCCTATAAATTTGAAGCAGGGACGCCGCATGTAGCCGGGGCCATAGGGCTGGGTGCGGCGGTTGATTACCTTACGGCATTGGGGATGGACGCCGTGCGAAAACACGAGCTGGAGATTACTTCGTATGCGCTTGATAGACTTTCATCCATCAATGGGATCTCTATTGTGGGGCCAAAAGAGGCAACGCACCGGGGCGGGGTGATAGCCTTCACCATGAAGGGCTTGCACCCGCATGATATCGCCCAGATTTTGGATGAAGATAATATCTGCATCCGTGTGGGCTTTCACTGCGCCCAGCCCATCCACGAATATCTTTCGATAGGAGCTACTGCCCGTGCATCATTTTATATTTATACGACGAAAGCAGATATCGATGCGCTCGCAAACGGTCTTTATAAAGTAAAAAAGATATTAGGCTGATATGGATTTATATCGGGAGATCATATTGGATCATTATAAGCATCCCAGAAATTTCGGCGAATTGGAAAAGCCGGATGCGAAAGCATCGGAATATAATACAACCTGCGGGGATAGGATCAGTATTGAGGTACGCGTCAACGCGTCAACGCGTCAACGTATTGACGACATCTGTTTCTCGGGCGTTGGTTGTGCCATCAGCATGGCATCGGCATCCATGCTTACGGAAAAAGTTACAGGAATGCATTTGAAAGACGTCCTTGCATTGGGCACGAATGATATTGTCAACATGCTTGGGACAGAGTTGACGCCGTCACGCACCAAGTGCGCGCTTTTGCCGCTTGAAGTTCTGCAAAAAGCCGTGCTATCCTTACAGACACACAATGGATGATAATGATCCAAAAGTAAAACGAACAATCAGAAAACTCACGATGCGGATAGACCGCAACCTCTGCATCGGTGCAGCGACCTGCGTGGCTATTGCACCTAAGGCATGGGCGCTGGACGATGAGGCAAAAGCCATTATTCTGGATACAGCAGAGGAAGAAACGGATGAAATGCTTTTGGAGGCAGCAAAAGGGTGTCCCGTGATGGCTATCTTCATCACCGACGAAACAGGTAAGCAGGTGTTCCCATGAAAAATAGCGTGACGTGGAAAATCGGCGGTGAGGCAGGTTTTGGTATCATTTCTTCCGGTTCCATGCTTGCCCGGACTTTTTCCCGTGCTGGGTACCACGTGTTGGTGACCAATGAATACCCCTCACTTATCCGCGGCGGGCATAACCTCGTGACAGCGCGGATCGGGGCGGAGAAATTTGAATCTTTAAACCGCGACCTGCACGTACTTGTGGCTTTGAATAAAGAAACCGTTGATGTGCATAAAGATGAATTACATGAAGGATCGGTGGTGTTGTACGACCCGAAAGATCATGAATGGAATGCGTCTGATTTTCCTCCATCAATCGTGCTTTTGTCCGTGCCGTTCACGCAGTTGGTACAGGACATGAAAGGCGAGCCTGTGATGCGTAATACCGTGGCCTTGGGAGCGAGTATGGCTGTGTTTGGTGTACCGTTTGATGGGCTCGCGGCGGTCGTTCGCGATCAGTTTAAGAAAAAAGGCCAGGAGATCATAGACAATAACATTGCGATTGCCCAAGCGGGGTACGATAGTGTCAAAAAAAATCCTGCAGGAAACGATTCTCTCTTTTTATCACCCGTTGCGAAAAAAGACGGGCAATTGCTCGTCAATGCGAGCGAAGCCGTTGGCATCGGTGCGGTGAGGGCAGGATTAAAGTTTGCCGCTATATATCCCATGACGCCCATAAACGCACTCATTACATTTCTCGCCGATCATGC
>JBBTTP010000098.1:0-2432 GCA_038064215.1 Patescibacteria group bacterium
GTTTTTCGTGTTTCATTATATCTATCGAGTTTGTGCAGTTGGTTCAATGCAAGGAGTGCAAGCGCATTCGGGAAACGGGCCGGAAAATTCGTAGGCATCCTGCACTGCTTTTCGCAAGGATTTACGGGAAACGATAGCAATCGAAACTTCTGTAAACAGTATAAAAATATTTTTCCAATCCATATATTGTACGACGCAAGGATGAGAAAGAAGACGATCGGGTGCAGCAGTTGCTGTGCTATCCATGCTCGCGATGGATACGGAAGTTTGTTTTGATATGTTTTTAACTTTGCTCTTTGCTCTTTGCTCTTTGCTCTCATTACTGCCACCCCTCCCCAAACGCTCGATACCACTTTATCCCTGCCAAAACTAAAAAAGGCTGCGTCACCGAACGACCCGACTTTTTTCCCTTGGTACGTAGCTCCTAAACTGTGCGCACAATCCTCTATCAAATAGAGACCGTGTTTCTTCGCAAAAACAACAAGCTGGTTCATATTGGCCGGAATGCCAAACGTATGCTGGACAATAATGGCTTTTGTTTTTGGGGTAATCTTTTTTTCCGCGTCGCGGACATCGATATTGAGCGTCGCATCAATGTCGACAAACACAGGTTTTGCACCCGCCCACAAAACGCTGTTGGGGACCGCAACGCAGGTAAATGCCTGCACCAATACCTCATCTCCGGTACCAATTCCAAATGACTTTAATATCCCAAGCAATGCAGATCTGGCGCTATTAAATGAAACCGCTTCCGATACGGAAAAATATCTGCAAAACCACTGTTCCACTTGATCCACCGCGTTTCCATGGTGGTGAGTCCAAGGCATGAGCATGGTCTTAAGCGCTAACCAGACATCGTCAGCTTCGGTATTGGGAGATAAAGAACAGGAAATCATACGAAACTCCTTAAAACGCGTTCTGTTTCTTTTCCTTTAAATAGTACCGCGTCACCCTTGCCGAGCTTACCTCGCAGCAACGATGCTGCATTGTCAGAAGACAGCACCGAAACACTCACTGTATCTGATACAGAACGAACGCCTTTCATAAAGTCCTCATAAAAATTACGGTTCGTCACTAGGATCTCATCGCAGACTCGTGCGGCGTAGGCACCCACGGACGCATGGCTTTGGGCTGCATACGCGCCAAGCTCAATCATCGGCTGAAAGACAAGATACTTCTTGCCCTTCGCCCATGCAAGTACGTCAAGAGCTGCGATGGCTGAATCAGGATTATTGTTAAACGTGTCATTGATAAACAAAACGTTGATTCCCTGCCCGCCATCGCTGCGCTCAGGCGCTGGCAGGCGGGCCGGTATCACGCCTAGACTTTTGGGATTCGGCTGAATAAATTCCGCTGCTTTCACCGCATCACTAAAACTCATGCCTGTTGCTACAGCTCCTGCGATTGCGGCTACTATATTACTCACTTGGTGTGCTCCGATCACCGGCGCTTTCACCCTCGCTTTTTGGTTCCCAAACATACAAGTAAATTCAAGGCCCTGAAATTCTGCCCTCACGTCAGTCGCCGAAAATCTCCGCTCCCACACATCACATCCATCACGCTTAGCCCACTGGGCCATTATGCTCACTCGCTCATTGTCCGCATTCATTATGGCAATGCGCTTACCGACCAAACCTTCAAGGAGTTCATACTTTGCTTTCATCGTGTTTTCCAAAGATCCGAACAAGTCCTGATGTTGCGGGTTAATGGCGGTCACAATGCCTATCTGCGGCCGCGCCATAGCAGCCATTTCTGCAATCTCCCCAATCTTGTATGCTCCCATCTCGACGACAAACACCTCGTGTTGGGATGTGAGCTTTCGAAGGATCACTTCCGCAATGCCGATGGGCGAGTTCTTACTCGCCTCAGTTTTAAGCACACGAAATCTTGTGGAAAGGATGCTCGCGAGATACTCCTTGGTTGTAGTCTTTCCATAACTGCCGGTGATGCCAATGACTATCATCGATTTGTGATCGCGAAGCTTCCGTATTGCTTTTGCGATAAGGAGCTTGTGATAGATACCCGTCGGAGCGTTAAGCATCAGCACGAAGATCCAGGTAATAGGAAAACTTAGCAGATCCGCTAAGCCCAAACGAAGGAGAATCGGAACCCCAAGAGTCCAAACAAGGTATCCGAAGAAAACTAAACTGAATAGTACGAGAAGAATAGATTTAGGAGATATCGGCGGTCGTCTCCGCTCGGGCCACCAGAAGCGTTTCCCTTGAGGTGTACGGAGATGAATAATCATCCGATCCCACCGGTACTCCTTCACCCACCAAAGCTGTGCATAGGTCAGGATGTTCAGGACAATGCGTACTCCCCAAACAAGTGCAACAAGAGCTATCAATACTTTCATAGGCTACCCGAGAGTCTATCGATGAAACGCTTCACGTAGGAAGCAAACACCTCCGGCTGCTTAAACGGTACGCCAT
>JBBTTP010000098.1:2532-22056 GCA_038064215.1 Patescibacteria group bacterium
ATGAAACGCTTCACGTAGGAAGCAAACACCTCCGGCTGCTTAAACGGTACGCCATGATCGGCCTCAGGAATCACAATGAGTTCTGACCCGGCGATCACTTGATGCATGCGCTCGGCGATTGATACCGGCACGATAATATCGTATTCACCCCAAAGGAGCTGTGTCGGAATATCCACCGCTTCCATAGCGGCGACCAAGTCTTCCTTCACAATGTGCTTAAACGTATCCCTCATAGTTCCTTCGGCACGAAAAAACTCTTTGGCTCCCACCACATAGTAGTACCACCGCCTTACCGCGTCCTGAACCAGCGTTAACGGAGGAATTGAAAACAAAAGTTTCCCGATTTTAGCAAGCGTAATAAAAAGTATAAGTTTTTTCCTGTTTATAGGCGTAAATCCCGGTGTTCCGGATAAAATAAGTGCTCGAACACTTTTTGGGTACATTTCAGTATATTTAAGCGATACCCTTCCGCCAAACGAGTGACCAATCAAAACAGGATCTTGAATAGTATTTTCTTTGATATACGCATCCAAAAACGCCGCATAATCAGCTAAATGCAATGGCTGTTTTGGTATCGGTTGCGTTCCAAATCCCGGCAGATCAGGCGTCCAGACGCGGTATCCGCATTTCTTCAATTCCTCCGCAAGCGGAGTAAATGTTTTTCCGGACAAACCCCACCCATGAAGTATAACGACCGCAGAACGATTCATAGAAGTTTTTTACTGGCGTCTGGGATATCACGACTGACTACCAATCCTGCCCCAACCATAGAGTTGCTGCCGATTTTCACACCAGGCATAATGCTCGTGTTGACCCCAATGCGCACGTTTTTTCCGATAATCGCACCAAGCTTCGTTCGCCTAGTATTGACGCAATTCTTCCCGACAACCGAAACTATTTCCCCCCTATCAAGCCGCAGGTTGGCTAACACCGTCCCAGACCCCATGCTTACATCACCCTCAATCACACTATCCCCGATATAATTACTATGGAACCAACAATTATCCCCGATATAACTTCTGGTGATATCCGTATTAAACCCGGTCACGCAACCTGCACCGATGTGACTATGCCGGATCAAATTATTGTTTCCTATAATTGTATTTTTCCCTATATAGCACGGGCCGACGATTTTGGTATGTTCAAATATTCTCACGCCGTCATCGATATACACATCCCCTTCAATAATAACGGAATCCCTGATCTCTACATTCTTCCCTCTGTGTGCCCGAAGGCGCGTACCCATGAGGTGCTCCATGACAGAAAGAACCTGCCATGGGTATTTCAGTGATACAAAACTCCCTTCATAGGGAACCATCTGAAATGTTTCGTGTTTCATAAGAGACGATAACGCCCGTTCATAGACATCATCCGCCTCGCTTTTTGTTGCCCGAAGTTCTTTGAACAACTCCTCACTGTCGGCAATATAATGCCCGGAAATTGCAACAAATTCGCTTGGCTGCTTCCCTTCGCCGGGTTTTTCGACGATCTCAACTATACGATTTTGTGCTCTCTTTATATATCCGCCGGGGAAATAGGTTTTCGCTTTCCATCCGGGAAGTGCACCGAATACCGTATCTTTTTTTGCGTATCCAGCCACAGACGTGAGGATATTTTTATCCAGTAAATCGTCTGCGATGATAATAAGCAGCCGGCAGTGCTGAAGTTCAGAAGAAGCAGAAAGAAGCGCATCTGCCATGCCCATCGGCCGATGCTGCAATACCGTCACAGACGGTACGCCAAATTTCATTGAATCAATGGTTTTTTTATTATCTGAGCTTGCAATGATAACCATGCGCGCAACTTCACGGGGCAATACGTCGCCAACCGAAAAATCAATAAACCGGCTCCCCAAAAACGGCAGTAGTAATTTATTGGTCGTAATCGGCCAAAATCTGCTTCCTGCTCCTCCGGCCAAAACGACCGCTACTATATCTTTTTTCATATCTCATCCTCCTTTTTCCGTTCAATTCGGGCACCCAGCTTACGGAGCCGCTCTTCTATATTTTCATATCCGCGATCGATCTGCTCAACCCCATGAATATAGCTTGTGCCGCCAGCAGTGAGAGCGGCCAATAATACAGTAGCGCCTGCTCTCAAATCATCTATTTCCACCACTGCATCGTGCAGCGGCGTCGGCCCGGTAATACGGATTCCCTGATGATATCCACTGCGGCGATCGCTCCAATTAAAATTATAATAGATTTCAGGATTCTTCACCGGAGGATCATAATATTCAATCTGTGCACCCATTTTGCGAAGCTCTGAAACGTAGGAGAATCTGCTTTCAAACACGGTCTCATGCATCGTTGATATTCCGTTTGCCTGCGTCATATACAGCGCCCACGGCGCCTGCCAGTCCGTCATAAATCCCGGATGAGGCAACGTCACGATATCGGTCGGTTTAATAGGTCCAATTTGGCGATAACGGGTGGTTGATGCATCGACAGCCTCATATTGACCACCTGCACTGGAAAATGCTTCCAAAAAAGCTCCTAAGTGTGCACGGCGGGAATGATGGACAAGTACGTCGCCGCTCGTTACCGCGGCAGCCAACGCAAACGTTACCTCTTCATTGCGGTCCGGCATCAATGAATACTCCACTCCATGAAGTTTTTTAACCCCGTATATCACGATTTCACGTTCTTTTGTGCGCTTGATAGTGGCCCCCATGCCAGTCAATAAACTTATCAAATCATCTACTTCAACCTCCGCAGCCGCATTTTTCAACACGGTTTCACCCTCAGCAAGTACCGCCGCCAAAATCAACGCTTCGGTACCGGTGTGCGTATTTTTTTCAAACTCAAAACCCGCGCCGTGAAGCGTATCCGCCCGAAGATAAAAATATCCATCATCCGGATGATAGGATATTTCAGCACCCATCTCTGCCAATCCACGAATGTGCCGGTCAATGGGACGCGCACCGATTCTGCATCCGCCCGGATTGGGGATGCGCGCCGCCCCGTATCGCGCCAATAATGGTCCTGCAACCAATGATGACGTACGGAGCCGGGCTCCCACATCAAGGGGGACTGTTGTACTTTTTAGCGACTTGCTCTGTATGCGAACAGTATGACCGTTGATATCCACTTTTATCCCAAGGCTTGTGAGAACATCGAGCATGCAATGCACATCTGCAATAAGCGGTACATTGTGTATCACCACTTCTTCGTCAGTTAAAATCGCAGAGGCAAATGCCTTGAGTGCGACATTTTTCGCGCCTGCCACCGCAATTTCACCCCGAAGCGGCGTTCCGCCGTGAACCACAAGCGTATCCATATGGATTAGAATTCGCCTAACCGGACAATCTCTTCTTCGAGCGTCACGCCAAATTGGCTTTTAACTTGTTCCTTTGCTCTATCTATTAATTGTACCACATCAGAAGCAGTTGCTTTCCCGCGGTTTATAATGAAATTTGCGTGAACGCTTGATATTTCGGCATCACCGACACGAAAATTCTTCGCACCAGCGTGATCCAATAAAAATCCGGCTGATGTGGTGCCTTTTGGCACAGAAGAAACCAATGACTGCGCGGCCGATAAATTTCTAAATGTACATCCCGGACTCCGCACTCCCTGCGGCTGCGTTTTCCTCCGGTACGCAATGCTGGTATTCGCAATTTCCCAAAGCCGTGTTTTATCTCCTTGTGCCAAGGCAAATACAACCCGCAGCACAATGTCGCGAGTTTTCTGAATACTGCTGTGGTCATATCCAAATTGGAAATACGATCGGGGTACAATACGACGGATATTTTCTGCATCCAGTATTTCTGCCTGATGCACAACATCTCCAATGCACCCTTCGGGGTGCGTCCATTTAGAGTTCATGTACACTGCTCCTCCCACGCAACCAGGAAGCCCCAGATGCATTTCGAGACCCGCTAACCCTTCATCGCAGGCGAAACGAACAAGTTTATTCATGACCACACCGCTGTCCGCCGCCACATAGACCACACGCTCGGAGGCGCCGGCAACAAGCCTGCCTTTTGCACCCCGCATGACGATTCGATCCGAACTATTTTTTATCACCAATCCCCGAATACCTTTGTCCCCGATCAGCACATTGGATCCCCCGCCCAAGATGGTTATGGGCAAATCCAACCGACTAGCCTCCTGCCCAGCTAACACAAGCTCATCGACCGTACGCGCGTCATAGAACAAATCTGCCGGTCCGCCGATTTTTAATGTGGTGTACGGTGCAAGCGGTACGTTTTTTTTGAAGTTCATATCATTGTTCTCGCCCACTGGTAAATATCTCCCGCACCCATAAATACTATCACGTCTCCAGCTTTGAGCTCTTTTGCTAACCACAGGGAGACATCGTTTCTTGTGGGAGCATAGACACCACCCAGCCGCCGGGCGAGCCCCTCCTCTGTTTGGGTCTCCCTTGCAGACGCATAGATATCCGTTACGAGCGCGATATCTGCTTGAGCCAGTGCGCGAGAAAAATCATGAAGAAGCGCCTTCGTACGAGAATATGTATGCGGTTGAAATACCACGATGAGCCGACTCTTTGGGTGCAAAGTGCGTATCGCCGCTATCGTCGCCTCAATTTCTTTGGGGTGATGGGCATAATCGTCATAGATACGTGCTCCCCGCACTTCTCCTAACTTTTCCAGCCTTCGCTTCGTGCCCCCAAACCGCTCAAGCCCCTGTTTAATGACGTCCCAGGCAATTCCGATCCTCTCGCAAACCACGGCTGCTGCTGCTGCATTAAGCCTGTTATGCACGCCTGCAACCTGCAGCTTCAGTTCGCTCAATTTTTCTGAAAGTCCGAAAGTCTCGACATTTTCTCCACTCGCCAGCACCGAGCTTGCCGGGTCGTCCGCGTTCATAATGGTGAGCTTACTCTTCCTTTGTAATGCCACAAAAGCCTGTTGTACCGCTTCAAGATCAAAATAAACATCCGGATGATCATAATCTATATTTGTCACAACCAAGACTTCCGGCTTTTGCCACAAAAAACGCGGCGTCGCGTCATGCCCCGGATCAGTCACATACTCATCCGCTTCCGCCACAAACCAGTTACCCTTTCCCGCATGCCCCGCAGCGCCAAGCCCACGTATAGAGCCGCAGCCGATCGCGTACGAAGGATCCAAACCCGCTTGAGTAAGGATTGTCGCAATCATCGCCGACGTCGTCGTCTTGCCGTGGCTACCTGCAACACTTATCTGCCGCCTGCCTTCCATCGCCAGTCCCAGGGCTTTACCATGGGGAACTGACGCAATGCCTCGCTTTATAGCTTCCAGAACTTGCGGGTTGTCCCGACCGCCATGCGCACCAGTATAGATAACGAGGTCAGGTTTAAATGCAACAAGATGTACCTCGTCAAACCCTTCATGGACATCGATGCGAACCTTTTTGAGCTCTTCATCCGTTGGAAACTCTTCTGCCACATCGCTTCCGGTAACGATCTTCCCGGCTTCTTTGGCCCATATCGCCAGCGCCGCCATGGCAACGCCTTTGATGCCGACGAAGTATATTCGCCTCGCTTGGTCAAGTTTTATCATATCCGAAATCCAATCACCCCAAGCATTTCTCCAAACGTCTCCTTTGTGTCTCTCCGGTACGAATAAAAATCATCTCGTTGGCACTTCGTGCATACAGGCGGCGCGTCAATGTGTTCCAATGCAATACCGGCGTGTTTCAACTGAAGAAAATTGGCATACCCTATATCCACATGCCATATGGTGTTTATCTCTGACACAACCTTCGGGTTTTCATTAAATCCTATCAAAAACCTTTGTGCTCGCTCATCGGGAACATCATAACAGCACATACCGATATGCGGACCGATCGAAACTAAAATTCTGTCCGTTTTCGCTCCTTCTTTCTGCATGATTTCGATAAGACGCGTTGCTATTCCCCCTATGGTTCCTTTCCATCCGGCGTGAGCCGCACCGATAATGTGTGCCACCGGATCAACAGCGATAAGAGGCACGCAATCAGCCACCAGAATGCCAATGGTATTACGAAATCCGACAAGACCATCAACGCCTTTATATTTTTCTCCGAACGTATCAGAACTACGAATAACCGCAACATCTGATCCGTGCACTTGTTCCGGCATTTCAAACAACGTATCGTCAAGAGATAAAATTTTCAAAAAAACTTTACTCGCTATATTGTTCCTCATATCACTTAAAGCGCGGGTAGAAAAACCGTGTACGACGCCCGGCACTCCGGATAGGAGCGTCGATGTAATATACCCGGAAGGATTTTTTTGCATCATAAATTTTTTTTGACTTCTTCCTGATCGCTCCAAGGGAATTCAATAGCTCCGCGGCACAGACTTTTTTCGTGACCTTTACCGGTTATGATAACCACATCCCCCGCTGTCGCCTGGGAAATCGCAAACGCTATGGCATCGCCTCGATTTGGAAACCGATGAACTTCTTTGCCCGCTTCCATGCCTGACTCAAGCTCATTCATTATGACGTTGACGTCTTCCGTACGGTAATCTTCTTCTGTAAGTACGATGATATCGGCATATCTGCCTGATGCCTGCCCCATAAGCGGACGCTTACTGTGATCGCGCAGTCCTGCGCTGCCAAATACATGGATAAGGCGTTTTTTGGTAAATCCCCGCACGGTCTTGAGCACCTGTTCCAGTGCGTTGGGCGTATGGGCAAAGTCGACGATCACGGTAAACGGCTTTGTCGCCATCACTTCCATACGGCCCGCCACACCGCCAAACTGTGCTACTGCCAACAATGCTTTCTTTTTTGGAACGCCCAGCGCATGCGCTACCGCCAATGCAGCTAAACAGTTATAGCGGTTAAATTCACCGGGAAGTTTTGTAGAAAAAAGGTGTGTTTTTGGTGTAACCTGTGCATCCCTGCGGATCCCATAGAGCACTAATTTTTTGTGCCGTAATTGTTCTACTGCTTTATTGTATATATCCGCGTCATCGCGATTCAGCACGGCTATTTTTGCACGCGTCAGAAGACGAAGCTTCGTCTTAAAGTACTCATCGAACGACCGATGCCAATCCAAATGTTCATGCGTTACGTTGGTCACGACACCGACGGCGAATGGAATACCGAAGACCCTCTGTTGTGCCAACCCATGCGAGGTCACCTCGAGCACCATATGCGTGTCTTTGTGATCGACCGCTTCGCGTAAGTATTTCTGTACCCACCATGCAGTCGGCGTCGTCACATGAAAACCGGTATCATACATTTTTCCGGCTATAACCGCATTCACCGACGTAATCATGGATGTTTTATATCCCGCGGAATTCAGGATTTCGTAAATCAGGCTCGTGGTCGTTGTTTTCCCGTCTGTTCCTGTTACCCCGATGACCGTCAGCTTCCTCCCCGGAAACCGGAACCAGATGACAGCGAGCATGGCAACGAGAAGATGATATAGCCACTTAAGGCTCCGAAGCATAGTTTTATTATACCATTTATTGGCCCGGAGAGATTCCGTAGTAGCGAAAAAGGTCGCGGGCGATAGTAAAAAAGAGCGGAGCCGCGGTTTCTGACCCCCACGGCGAATTTGTGGGCTCGCGCAGTGTTACCAGCATCACAAATTTCGGATCATCTGCCGGCGCAAACCCGACGAATGAAGCGATCGTTTTTTTGTCGTCATAATGGCCTGCCACAGGTATCTGTGCGGTTCCGGTTTTCCCGGCTATCCTATAGCCTTGGGGCTTTGCCCATTTTGCTTCACCATTATCTACGGCTGCTACCATCATTTCTGTGATAATTCTCGCCGTTCCCGGGCTGATAACTTGACGAATCTTTTTCGGTTTTATCGTCACTACTCGCCCCCGCGATTCCACTATTTCCTTCACCACATGCGGCTCCATGAGCCACCCCTCGTTTGCAAGCGCTCCAACCGCCCGCACCATCTGCATGGGAGTCACCGCGATACCCTGCCCGAACGATACCGTGGCCAAATCAATCTGCGTCCAATCTTTTACTTCACGGAGAGCCGGTGAACTTTCTTCTTCCACATCAATTCCTGTGGGTTTACCAAATCCAAAATCCCGAATATATTGCAATAACGTATCTTTCCCCAGCTTCTGAGCCAGAAATACCATGCCAACATTCGATGATCGCTCCAAAATCTTTGTCATCGTTATCGGCCCATGATATTCATTGTTCCACGTACGTATAGAGTATTCACCAATCTGTAATGGACCGGATTCATCCATGACCGTTGTCGGCGTCACTGCTTTTTCCTGAATTCCTGCGCTCATAACCAGTGCTTTAAACGTCGATCCCGGTTCAAAGGAGGAAGCAACAATGGGATTCTTATAGAGGGATTTGTCGAAAGTGGAAAATGTCCCCGGATCATACGCTGGGTAGTGCGCCATCCCCAAAATTCCTCCGGTTTTCGGATCCATAATGACTACGGATCCTTCCTGCGCACCGTACTTCCGTATTCCCTCCAAAAGTCTTTTCTGCACAATATCCTGGACACTCCGGTCGAGCCATAGCACCAAATTTCTTCCATCCTCCGCCTCAATCCGTCTGGCATCGCCGATGAGAATCGGAACTCCTTTTGCATCTTTTTCCAGTGCTACTGTTCCGTCTTTGCCGCGCACATCGCGATCATAATACCCCTCCAACCCAAAATATCCCTTATCACGCCCGTACTCGTCTGACCCGACAAAACCCAAAAGATGTGCCGCCATAGACGCTTCCGGATAATACCGCTTCGGCTCTTTTTCAAATCCTAAACCTGCCAGCCGCAGAGCTTTTAATTTCTCAACAACCGCAAGCTCCACTTTATGAGCTAGAAGCACCCATGACTGCTCGTTTCCCGTTAGCATATCCATATATTCATCCGGCTTTCGGCCTGTCAATGGTGCGACAGCAGAAGCAAAAAACCGGATATCCGTAATTTTTTTCGGCTCCGCGTACATGAGAAATGCCGGCTGATTAATGACCAGTGGGTTGGAGTCAGAAGCAAGAATTTTCCCCCTGGATGCCGGCAGCACAAATTCAGCAGCATATTGAGATATTGCCCGCGCCTTCAAACGGTCTCTCGCAATTACCTGCCAATAGAATAACCGCGCTATGATCGAAAAAAAAAGAAGTATGAAAAGAATAAAAATCAGCCACATCCGCCACATAGGTGACTAACGGGAAAATAGCGCAACGGGGAATTGCGCTGGAATGATCGTCATGTATTGCGCAGGCTCGATAAACCCTAAGGCGCGTGCACGCGCCGAAACATTCAATAATGAAGATGCTGAAGCCACTTGTTGTGCCAGGCGCTCATTTTCCTCCTGAAGCACTCCTATCTGTCTTTCAATACTCCCCACCTCACGTCCCTTTCCAGCCAAATAATTCGTCACCATAAATTCCGCCAATACCACCGCTATCAATAATACCGGCAAAAGACGAAGGCATATTTTTCCGATTGTTCGTATCATAGTTTTTCTGCAACGCGCAACTTTGCGCTTCTCGATCGAATATTCTCTTCAACCTCATGAAAACTGGCTCGTTGTGGTCTTTTGGTTATCATCTTCCATATCGCTCGTTTGAAAAATTCTTTTACAATCCGGTCTTCCAATGAGTGGAAACTGATTACTGCCAATCGTCCCCCAGAAACCAATAATGATTCTGATCCCAAAAGCCCTTCGCGCAATGCCTCTAATTCATCGTTTACTGCTATACGCAGCGCCTGAAAAACTCTTGATAATGTCGGTTGGCTTTCAGATACAATTGCCGCCAACTGACCCGTTGTCGCAATCGGCTTTACGCGACGCGCCAAGACAACAGCATGAGCAATTGCCCCAGCACGCTCTTCCTCACCATATTTTGCAAATATTTCATACAGTTCTTCCTCGCTCGCTCGTGCAATTATGTCAGCCGCGGTCCTCCCTTTTTTTTGATCAAGTCGCAAATCAAGAGGCGCATCGCCAAATCGATAACTAAATCCTCTTGACGCACTATCGAGCTGATGACCCGATACTCCCAGATCAAACAACACACCGTCTACCTCGCTAAATCCATGCTCTCGTGCCAGTTTTCCGATGTCCCGAAAGTTCCCCTGCACAATTTTCCAGTCTTTGAAAATTCTCTTTACTTCTTCAATTGCCTCTGTGTCCTGATCTATCCCCAATAACAACCCGCCTCTTCGAACAATTTCAACCCCGTGTCCTCCACCGCCTATCGTCGCATCAATATATCGCTTGCCCGGGTTAATCTGCAGTCCTTCAATAACCTCTTGCACCATCACCGGGATGTGATAATTGATATCTTTTGACATAGTGATTCCCGGTATCGGAAGCTAAAAGTTCTTTGCGTACTCTTCCCAACGAATACGGTCCCAAATCTCAAAATGGTCTCCGGCGCCGATCACAATCACCTCGTTTGTTATGAAAGCATATTCCTTGAGCAGGGCAGGCAAAAGAATACGACCAAGCTTGTCTATCTCCACTTTTTGCGCGGCACTAAATAAGTAACGGCGCAAATTTCTGGCTTTTTCATCGGTCACCGGTGTGTCAAGGTGCTTTGCCGCTTCGCGCTCCCAACTTCCTTTGTCAAAACCGAAAATACATGGATCAAACCCCTTCGCAAGTACCAATTCCCGGTCGTCTATCTCTGCCCGAATCTTTTTCGGGAGCGTTACCCGGCCTCGTTCGTCTAGTGTATGGTCATATTCCCCAAGGAACAGCTTCATTCTCCTAATCTACCACATCTTCCCATCTTTATCCATACTCTCCCATTTTTCACGCCATGTCAAGAGGGATGTTTTCACGGAAATCGAAATGTTGGATACTATGAGTATGCCAGTTGAAATAATAGCCGCGGAGAAAGATGTCCCTCGACCAGAAGGATCTGCAGCAGCCCCACTTCCTGCTGAAGGTTTTGTATATGTTCGTTTTGATGATCCCTTCCAAGATTGTCTCAAACAACCAGACCATGTCTCTGCAGTCGGTAATCTTATAGAAAGAGCCGTAGCTAATTTAGTTCGATTCGATCTGGATACAAATATACATACAGATACGAATACACAACTTTTAAACTGTGGTCACCAAGTCAGTGTTGTATGCGACAACAGTGGTGGATCCATTAGAATTCAAACCATTGATGTTCGGCAATGGAAAAAGGACAGCTAGAAAATCCAGACACTCTCTTATGGGTCGTCCCCCTTGGGAAGAAAATTTCACCCTTCGGGTGAAATACGTTTGCACCTATCCTTTATTCTTCATCAATGGCTATATGTTTTATGCATTCAAGCTTTTGTGCATAGTCGGCTTGGTCATGCACAAATGCACGATACTTCTCCGGTGTGGAAAAATGCGCGCGTAGCCATGTTGTGTCGCAAAACTGTGTCGAGGAGTTCCCCATATATTCAGCAAATGACGACCATGGATAGGCATCGAGCTCACCGAGCGCAACGAGCATGGAGGCGACGGGGTTGAGGTGGACGTATCGGGTGAGATGGAGCAGTTGATCTTCGGTTTCTACATAGACTGCTTTAAATGGCCCCTGAAACAGCGACCCCACCCGGCGGTACTTCGTGTTAAAGTATTTCGTGTAGCTATTGCTGACGTTGGCCATGAATCGGGAAATGCCCCTCTCCTGGGTTTGTTTGACCATGAGATGAAAATGGTTCGGCATCAGACAGTAGGCAAGGATGTGTACCTCAAAGATGGGGTTTTTTCGTATGCGTTGCCAGACAGTCTCTTGTGCAAGCGGGGGAAGCGACAGGAGTTGAGAATATCGCATCGGGAGACTGGCAAACCGGTAGTATGCGAGGGTATCCACCGCGCGTTGGTGCTCCCGTTTTTTCGTAAACACCGGACGGCGCTCTACCCCGCGATTATACACATGATAGATTTCTCCATCGGCAAAAACGACGTTGCGATTGGTAGCCATCAAGGGAAGACTAGCATGAAAGAAAAGAGTATGTCAAGAAGAGGTGTGAAGCTCATTCACCCGAAGGGTGGGTCTCACATTTTCCTGGGGGGCCCCGGAGAATTTTCAGCTGAAGATTATTTTTCAACCTTTACAGGAGCCAGATCTGTCATGTAAGGCAAACCGTTGCGATCAAATACAACGGCAAAATCATAATCTTCTGTTTTTCCGCTGCGATTCACCATCAACATCCCCTTCAAGCCTTTTCCCAGTGTAAGCAACCGTATTTCTCTATTTTTGAGGTGCAATTCTTTAACAATTTGCCACTCAACTTCATTCTCTAAAGTTTGGGCAAATCTTGTCTCCCAATATTCTTTGTCTGCGTAAAGTTCGTGGCGTTTCTGCTGGCAAAAGTTAAAATTTTCTGTGCTCTCAAAATAGCCCTTTACGAAAAACCCCGTAAGGGCTATCCAGGTAATAATAAATATACCTAGCGCAATTTTAATAAATTTCTTTTTCATCGGTTAAAAAAATTTTGATAAATATCGAAAAACAATTCTACTCCAGCAACATGAGGAGTATAACGGTAAAGACTGTAACTTGCCCTGTTTTTTACCACGATATTTTCTCCATCGACTTTCACCTCAAATTTTTTCCCCTCCGCCTTATTGAAATTTTCCCGGAGTGTTTCCGCAGCGCTAATAATTTGTTTCGAGAATCCTTGATATCTTTTATCCACTGTACCATCGTCAAATATTCCGACCCCCATGGCCCCGTCAAGCTGCTCTTTTGTAGGATTTGCCGCGCCAGACCCTTCAACCAATCCTTGTTCCGCTTGCAACTTAGCCAAGATAACCTTTGGGTTAATGGAATGAGCGTTACAAGCCTGATAGATAATTTCCGCTGTAGGTTTTGCTTCAAAGGTTTGAAAGGCAATGTGTTCCGGTTGACCATTGGCTTTATCACGCAGGAAATCATCAATCTGATCGCGTGACAGAACCAGATTGATAAATTCTGAATCGTCAATTACTAGAAGTTTATCGAAGATTGGTCTACTGTTGGTATCTTTGAAAAAAACTCGCAGCTCCTCGATTTTTGGCGTGCGGTCTGCATAAAAATCAATCGTTACAAAACTGCCAGGCGATATATTTTGAACTAATACCCTCGTAGAAGTATTTTGATATGTTTGTGCGCGGCCGCACCAAAACCAATTCTTATGTGCTTTAGGGAGCTGGTTTTCAACGATTTTATTGTCAATCGCTACTTGAAGATCGTCATCGTCATTCTGAAAAAGTCGGTGGCTTCGACCGGTTTTAACTTGCGCTTTTACTAACATTTTGGTTGGGTTTAAATCAATAACAGCTAACATATACAAAGGACGGCGATTCCCATCCTGTATTTCCGTAGGCAAAATTTCTACTAAATCAGGACTCCCAACTTTAGCTTCATAAATCTTGATACCAGTGATAACCGGAGTTTGATTAGCCTTAAAAGTGAGCGTGTGGGACTCCGCCTTTAGTTTCACCAAAAATATGTTCACTTGTTCCAAACCTTTTAAGTCGTTGCCGTTATACGCAAGTTCCCGCGGATAATTATCCAATGTAATCGCTAAATTATCATCCTTAAAGAAGCGTCTTAAGAACTGTGGCCAATTTTGCCACCAAGCAGACGCCTTGGCTTTCACCATTACCGCACAAATTGCATCCGTCTTTATTTTGAAACCAAAAGTTGATGAGTTGGACGCGGTACGTTGTTTATCTTGAGATTCTACTATTTCCCAATCTATCACAATTCCAGTGTTTCAAACCGTATAGGTTAAGTCAATAGCAAAAAGGGTGCTAAAAAGAGAGACTATGAAGATTTAAAAAGTTATTACAGATCGAAGTCTTTGGAGAATTGGCTAATTTTACCGGAAGAGCTGGTAAATTCGAGGACCAGCGAGACCTTTTTTACCCCGGGATGCGGTCGGCAGACATTGCGTGAGCACGTGCCTAGGTAAATATCATCCCGCACAAACGAATCTTTGCCGCTGATGTCCAACGGTTTACTTGTGGCTCCCTGCACAATCCCCTGCGTTTCGTAGCTGAGCTCATATGCCACGCTGGTATACTTACCTCCCAGTCCCAGCACGGATAAAACCACGGTGTTGTCTTTTACTTTACTTTTTGATATGGTCACCTGAACCGACGGATTAAGTGCTTCAAGATCCTGCGGCACAGCTTCTTCCGTCACCACGGGCTTCGCTGTTTTTGCCGGCACGGCGAATTTGTACACGACAAATCCAATCATTAACACAAGCACGATGCCGATAACAATAATAACCGTTCGTTTTTTATTCATGTCGTTGCTTTTATAATAATTTTGCTTCGATATATTCCTTCAAGCGGTCTACGGATACACGTTCCTGTTTCGTCGTATCCCGATCCCGCACCGTTACCGTATCATCTTTTAACGTATCATAATCTACAGTTATGCACCAGGGTGTACCGATCTCATCCTGCGCCAAATACCGTTTCCCGATATTGCCGCGATCATCCCATGCAACGACAAAATGCTTCTTAAGAAGTCCATATATTGATCGCGCTTTTTCTGTAAGTTGAGGTTTATTTGCGACTAACGGAAATACTGCAGCTTTCACTGGGGCCAACGACGGTTTCAAGCGCAAGTACGTTCGCTTTTCTTCCTCTGTATAAGCATCAATAAGAAGTGCCAGAAATAATCGCGAAACCCCAACCGAAGGCTCTATCACATACGGCACGAATGTTTCACGGGTCGTCGGATCCGTATACGAAAGGTCTTTTCCGGACCACTTCCCGTGCGTTTTCAGGTCATAATCCGTCCGGTTGGCAATGCCTTCCAGTTCCTTCCATCCCCACTCGGGATAGTCATATTCAATATCCCACGAGTCAGCGGCATAATGCGCACGTTCCGTAGACTCATGCTGGCGAAAACGCAAATGATCTTTCGACAATCCGAGTGAAAGATGCCACTGCATTCGCTCTTCTTTCCAATAAATGAAACGCTCTGCGGCCTCACGCGGATGCACAAAAAATTCAAGTTCCATCTGTTCAAACTCACGGACGCGGAACAAATATTTTCCCGGCGTCACTTCGTTGCGGAATGCTTTTCCGATTTGCGCAATACCAAACGGAATCTTCACCCGCATAGAAGACACGACATTGAGGAAGTTGACGTAAATCCCCTGACACGTTTCTCCGCGCAGATACGCAAGTGACGAACTATCTTCCACCGGCCCTACAAACGTACGGAACAGGAGGTTAAACTGCCTCGCCTCTGTCCACGCAACGGACTTTTGCCCTTCTTTTTTATGCTTGTCAACGTGTGCAGCAATCTCATCGGGCTGATCCGCACGAAGTCGCTGATGACACACCTTGCATTCGGTCAATGGATCAGTAAATGAAGAAACATGCCCTGACGCTTCCCACACTTTCGGATTCATGATGATCGCGGCATCTAAACCTACTATGTCTTCCCGGTCATGTACCATCGCCTGCCACCACAGTCGCTTGATGTTGTTGGCAAACTCCACCCCATTGGGTCCGTAATCCCAAAATCCCCCGATCCCACCATAAAGATCGCTTCCCGGATATACAAAACCTCTTCGCTTTGCCAGTGCAACAATTTTATCTACACTCACCATACTACGATTGTATCAAATGGCTGCGGTCCGTGTCAGCAGGCGGTAAAACTTCGGAGTCTTGAGCCGCTTTTCCGCAATGCGTTCTATATATGCAATGAGTTCTGTGCCGAGCGGCTCCTTTCCCTTTGCCAAAAACCCCAGCGCACCAAGTAATGCAAAAGAAACGCGGCTGGCAAATATCGGCAGCTGTTCCGAAACATAAGAAGGAATATCGCGAAACGAATTCACAAGAAGGGCAAACACATCGCCATGTTCCTGATGTTCAGGCAACAGCACATCAACCAGTTCACAAAAATAATACGCTATCCCTACATGCGTCAAATCATTGCGGATCATATGAAACGGCTCCACCATCTCCGCTTCCGCAATCATATCCATTATTTTCCCGCGATGAATGAGAAGCCGGACATGATTAAAAAGCTCAAGGTACGGGGCGCGACGACTCGTCACCCGGCGAATCCCTTTGGCCATGAACCGCATTTTGCCATATTCCTTCGTAAAGACCGTAACGATCCTATCTCCTTCGCCGATATTTTTTCTCTTGAGGATACATCCTTCTACTTTATAAAAATGAGGCGCGGGCATGGTGCTACAGAGTCAATTCCGTGTCTGTTTGCAGGGTAAATTTCTTCCGTTCGCGGCCGCCGATTTTTATCGTATATTCATCCCCGTCCGTCCCTGCCTGTTTTTGAATAAGCAAACGGTATTTTCCCTCCTGCTCTTTGACCGGAGAGGTATAGGTGACGTCAAGCCGGGCAGTGCCCAAAGGATTGACGATCAAGAACCCTTCAAATACCGTTTTACTCAAACTCTCATATGAGTCCATGGAAACCGGTTTGCCGTCTTTCGGCGATTGCACGCCCTTGCTTTCCACCAACTTACTTCCCGTTGGCACATACACGCGCACCCAGTTGCGAAGGGGCGCATTCAGACACAATCCGCCGCTTTCAAGGCCGCAGTCACTGCCCGGGTACGGATTTTTGTATTCTACGGTTAATTTTGTTGTTATGGTGCCGTCAGCGTTTACCGTCATGTCTTTGGCAACTTTTTCACTGACAAACATATTGGCTTTGGCCCCTGCCATATTGCTGTTATTGATGTGCAGGTAATCCCAGCCATTACCTTCTTTGTATTCCAAAAGTGTGGCAGTTTCCGTGGCAGTCATAATTCTCCCTGCCATATTGAAGCTTTCGGCGGCTTTTTGCGCATTAGTATCGTGAAAATATGCCTGAACATGCTTTTGATTAATTTCGGCAATCAGCATCTGGAACAGGCTTCCCCAGTATTTCGACGGAGATATTCCGAGAGCTTTTTGAAGAAGTGTCTGCATAAGGACGCCGATAACGTCTTTTCTGGCGGTTCTTACGTAATTCACCGGACGCGTTGAGTAGTCTTCCAGCTCATACACCGCTTTGGGACAATCGCACCGCTTATCGATATCTGCGCTAAACTCCCGTCCATACACCCACGTGGGACCCAATATCCGTAACGCTTCAACCAGCACATGCGTATCGACGGTCCAAATCCCGTCAATGATTTCTTTCCCTGACGCGGTCTTATAGAGTTCCTCAAATTTCTGCATGGAAATCGTGAAGTCCGGAGAGAGATTGCTGTCGCGGATGTTCAGATTGTATACACCTTTATGAAATTTCAATATCTCAGGCGGAGCGGGGAAATTTTTCGACTTCGCGGCATCCAAAGCATAAATATCGTCAGCACGCTCAAGAATTGCCTTTCCCTTCACAAACCGAAATTGCGCGTATGCAGTTATGAACCCGCCAGTTGCCCGCAGTTCCTTGTCATTTTGAAAAAGCACCAGATATCGCTTTTCCGCGGGCTCTCCGAGCATTTTCGGCAAATTTATAAGGAGCGGCTGGGCATTCACAAATAAATTCGCCGCGTTTTCCACCACTTCCTTGACGCGCGTCAAGGGCTCCCGAACAGCAATTTTTCCAATATTGACGGGGTACCGGCCAGGATCAATAGCACCAAGCTCTTTACGGAGTGTATCAATCGATAGAGCCATCTCATTCACTTTCGGCGTCAGGGCATTCATGGTTTTGACCGCAGTCTGGATCCGGTCATCGGCAGTACCGGACACAAAGGAGCTTTTCCCTTTGAGTCCCAAAAGGTCAGCATTCGGTTCCAATGCCTCTATTGCCTTTCCGGCAGCATCCAGTCCCGCAAACCCCGCCTTGATCGCATGTTCTCCGTCTGCGACATAACTCCCGAAAAAGGGAATCATTTTGAGTGGCGCGATTTTTGCATACTCTTTATCGAGGAGCACTAATTGTTCACGTGTTGCTGCCAGCGTGATTTTTGATTTTTCTAAATCCTGATTTTTTATCGCGTCCCCTACTTCTTTTCCTACGCGCATGACATCCTGGGCTTTTGCTATCACGCCGCGCAAAGGAAGCAGCATGACCCCAATCAATACGACAATCACGGCAATAATACCGAGTGGAACAACTATAAATTTCCAGGGAAACGATTTTTTCATGGGTTCCTCTGCTCCTTCAACAACAGGACTCGTCTGAAGATCAATCTTTTTCAACTCATCTGCCATAGTATGCATTTTGAAGACTATATGGTTCTTTGTCAATTATGAATTTACACCGCGCCGCGGCCGGAGATCATCGCCCACGGGCTTTTGAGGAGTATCGTGATGTCCAATATGAGCGAGCGCTGTTTTACATAATCCGCATCCATTTTTATGCGCTTATCAAAATTCACCTCACTTCGCCCCGATACCTGCCACATGCCGGTGATGCCCGGCTTTGCCGAAAGCACAATGGTCACCAAATCCTTGGTATGCGGATATTTTTTCTGCTGGTCTGCCAGCTCGTCCGGATAATACGGACGGGGTCCGACCAAGCTCATATCCCCTTTCAGTACATTGATAAGCTGGGGGATTTCGTCTAATGAATGCTTCCGAATAAATCTGCCAACGGTCGTCACCCGCGGATCCTCACGGAGCTTGTAGCTGTTGCGTTTGTATTCGCTGTAAAGCTTTGCCAACCTGGGGTCATTCCGCAGTTTTTCATGGGCGCGCACGACCATGGAGCGAAACTTAAACAACTTAAAAAAAATTCCTCCTTTTCCGACCCGCGGTGGCGTATCTGCTAGTATCGGCCCCGGCGTATCGAGAATAATCGCAAGTGCAGTGAGGGCACATACGGGGGCGAAAAAAATCAAAAGAAAAAGTCCGCCGATAATATCAATCATTCGTTTCAAAGCGTTATACACCATATGGGTTGTATTAAGCAAGATGCTCGTGTTGGGTACCGGCAAAACTCTCCACGAGTTTTTTTATTTTCCCGACCGAATCTTTTTTACATACTAAAACGACATCAGGAGTCACCACCACAAACATTTCAGATCCGTCAATCGTCACAACCAATTGCTTCGTATAATTGTAGACAAGCGAATCAGTCGTATCAGTAGTCAACACATTGCCTTGAATCACATTTTTGTCTTTTGCCTCCTGCAGGGCTTCCTTCAGCGCTTCCCACGCACCGATGTCGCTCCACCCGATATTTTCTGATACGACGAGAGCATCCGACGGATTCAATTTTTCCAATACCGCATTATCGAAATGAATTTTCTCAAGCGTCGGGTACACGTCGGCAAGCACATCAGGAAAACGACCCGTTTTCCATGTATCGGCAATCCGACCTAATCCGTTGGCAAGATTTGACGCGAACTTTTGATACTGTTCCCACAAAAATTTCGGCGTCGTCACAAAATATCCCAAGTTCCATGCATGATGAGTTCCGCCAAAATACCGCTGGGCCGTTTGCTTATCCGGCCGATAATGAAAATCGACAAAAGAATAAAATGGAATGCCGTTCTTTTCCTGTACCTTTTTTCCATACTGAATCCAGCCTAAATTTTCACTCGCAAACCGTGGCTTCTGTGCCACAAACACGATCTTGTTCGGATTATCCGTCACGACACGGCCGGAAGCCGCCAGTATCCGCCGGAAAAATTCCTCATTTTTTACTAAGTGATCGCTCCACAAAATCACCATCGGTTCTGCCGG
>JBBTTP010000099.1:0-6310 GCA_038064215.1 Patescibacteria group bacterium
TCCGTATTCCCCGCGTAGAACCGCGCCGCGTGAGTGCATTTCAGATTATCCGCGATCAGGAGTCTGATTATTTCCAATGGTACGGTCAGGCAAAATATCAAAAAGCTAAAACGGAATTCACCGGCGACACGCTTACTGTTTCGCTCCCTCAGTCAATCAAACCGGGCAAATCCGGAAGCGTTCTTATCGTTTTCAGCGCAACAGGCTACGCAAAGAGAAATCCTTTTGGTGCATACAGTTATACATTTGAAACATTTAAAGTTGCAGATGTTTCCGTATCAAAAGCCACCGTCGGGGTGAGCGTGGATAGCGATCTTGTTTTGGCCGGCGCTAAAGGTACGGTCAATTACCGCTTTAATGAAGCGGATACCATGTCTATGGCTCTTGGATCAGAAAAAATGGCGGTTTCCAGCCCGCAGCTTGATCAAATGTACACCCAAGTTGGCTATGGGACGATCACAAAGAGCACATCAAATCTGGAACCGCTGGAATCGTATACGCTTAAAGGAAGCTTTGCAGACAACATCCTCAGACTTTATGCCAATGGAATTCTCATCGGACTGGGAATTTTCATTGCAGCCCTTGTCCTTCTCATTTTTCTGGGAAGAAATATCACACCGTCATCTGCAACTATTATCCTCCCGATTGGCGGAAGTTTCCTGTCTGCAGCGCTTATTGCCGTCTATACTGCAGGACTATTTCTTCTGCGCACTACTATCCAGCAAGTCGTATCTTATGAGATGGTCGGTGTGGTCTTCATCTTGATAACGATAATTTCCATAGGTATATATGGATTTCTCCTGATCGCTCCGGCGGTTCTTGCTGGCCTCCGGCGCGGACTTGCATGGGGATTAGGGACGTTTGGGTTAACGATACTATTTCTCCTCGTCAATATGGTCATCATGGTCATCGTCCTCATGCTTCTCTACGGCAACGGAAACAGTCCTGCCCAAGAATCTCCCGTCCCGCTTAAATCAACGCAATAACAACCAAAACAAGATGCGCTTTTCCCTCGTCGGCTTTATCCTTATCATAGCAGCTGCGATTTTCTCTATCCAAAAGAGCCAATCTCCTGTGATTTCCCCGGTACCGGATACCCCGCCATCATCCCCGCTCACCGTACTATTTCCCCGCAAAAAAAACCCGGATGAACTGCAAAAGAAAATACAAGCGCTCATCGGCAATACATGGAAAAATTATTCCGTGTATGTCAAAGATTATTCGTCTGACTTTACCGTAGGAATCAACGAATCCGTTATTTTTACCGCTGCGTCCGTCAACAAGATACCGATATTGGCAAGCCTCTACGTGCGCGTGCAGAAAAAACAGATTGATCTGGATACACCGATTACGCTCCAGGCATCGGATATACAGGATTATGGAACCGGAACAATACGGTATGATCCACCCGGCACGTCGTATTCCGTCAAAACGCTGACGCGTCTCATGATGCAAAAAAGTGATAATACTGCGGCTTTCTTATTGGCCAACTATGTGATCGGGGTGGACGCCATACAATCGGAGCTTACTGCATGGGGACTCACGCAGACCGATATGACAGATAACAAAACGTCTAATAAAGATATGGAGCGAATGCTTGCAAAAATATACACCGGTGGAATCGCCAATACCGCACTCACCCAGGAAATGCTGGCATTTATGAAAGATTCTGATTTCGAGGACCGTATTCCAATACTTCTTCCAAAAGACGTAACGGTCTATCACAAAACCGGAGATGAAGACGGCGCGGTCCATGATGTCGGAATTATTGAGTACAAAGAGAAAAAGTATTATCTGGGAGTATTCACCAGCGATATAGCCGATGAAGACCAAGCCAAAAAACTCATCGGAACTATTTCCAAAACCGTTTACGACTTTTTAAAATGACCGGCAAGTGCGACATGCAGCACTTCATCCATGTGCTCGGCAAAATGGAATGTCAGGTCTTTTGTGACGTTTTTAGGAATATCTTCTAAATCTTTTTTATTGTTCTTGGGCATTATCACGGTGCGTATTCCCGCCCGATGGGCAGCAATAACTTTTTCTTTCACGCCTCCGATTTCCAACACCCTTCCCCGCAAGGTTATCTCTCCGGTCATGGCAACGATCCGCTTAATCGGAATTTTGGTGAGTGCGGAAACGAGTGCCGTCGCTATAGCTGCTCCGGCAGACGGTCCGTCTTTGGGTACGGCTCCTTCCGGCACATGAATATGGATATCCAATTTCTGATAAAACTTTTCCGGCAATCCCAAAAGCTTCCAACGGCTGCGGACATAGGAAAGTGCAGCCTGTCCCGACTCTTTCATGACGTCTCCAAGTTGCCCCGTGAGCAGCAATGTCCCTCTCCCCGGCATAAGCGTGACTTCGATAAATAAAATATCTCCGCCTGCTTCCGTCCATGCAAGACCCGTGGACATACCCACTTCATCATTTTTTTCCGCCAGATACGATGTGAATTTATACGGCCCCAAATAGCCGTGCAATTCTTTAGGACCGATGGAAAATTGTTTACTGTGGATCCCGTTATCCGCAATCTTTTTGGCAATTTTCCGATAAATAGTGGCAATTTCCCGTTCCATATTGCGAACTCCTGCTTCCCTGGTATATCGGCGTAAAATTGCATACATTGCCTGATGAGAAAGATGCATGACTCCCGGCGGCATACCGTGAATTTCCCGCTGTTTTTCCAATAGAAAATCCCGGCCGATATGAAACTTTTCTTCCTCTGTGTACCCGGGGAAATGAATCACTTCCAGCCGGTCGCGGAGGGCATGGGGAATCGTGTCCAGTATGTTGCAGGTGGTGATGAAAAACACATCGGATAAATCAAACGGCGCATCCAGATAATGGTCGGAAAATGCGAAGTTTTGCTCCGGATCAAGGGCCTCAAGAAGCGCAGAAGACGGATCGCCGCGGAAGTCCGTACCCACCTTATCAATTTCATCCAGCATGAATACCGGATTTTTGGTCCCAGCCTGCTTAATGCCCTGGATGATGCGGCCCGGAAGCGCGCCGACATATGTACGCCGGTGGCCGCGGATTTCTGCCTCATCACGGATGCCGCCAAGCGACATTTTTACAAACTTCCGTCCCAATGCACGGGCAATGGATTTCCCTATGGATGTTTTTCCTACTCCCGGAGGTCCGACGAAACAAAGGATCGTCGGTGCTGCTTTACCGGGCTTATTTCCTTCTTTGCCTTCCTGCTTCTGTGCCTCTTCCTGTGCATGGGCACGCAATTTCATGACTGCCAGGTATTCCAAAATCCGCTCTTTGATCTTTTTTAATCCGTAATGATCGTTATCCAATACTGCTTCGGCTTCTTTTATATTGACATTATTGGGACTTGCGACTGCCCACGGCAGCTCTACCAGCCAGTCCAAATACGTGCGTACGTACGATGCCTCAGGATTATATTGCGACATTTGAGCAAGGCGGGAAAGCTCTTTTTCCGCTTTCATGCGCACTTCTTCCGGCATACCGGATTTTTTAATTTTCTCTGAAAGTTCTTTTGTCTCTTTATTCCCGTCATCTTCGCCCAGCTCTTTTTCAATGGTTTTCATGCGCTCGCGCAATACCTGTTCGCGCATATTCTTGTCAAATTTTTCCTGCGTTTTGACGGCAATCTTTTTTTCCAGTTCTAAAATCTTTATCTCTTTGGCTATATAATTGATTTCCTTTTCCAACCGGGTCTTAACGCTGCGTTCCTCTAATAATTCCTGCCGCTCCGTAGGCTTAATATCCAAAACGCTTGCCACCTGATAGGAAAGAACCAGCGGCGTGACACCGGACATGATGTTCATGAATGTGAGAAAGTCCATGGTTTTACCGAGTTTTACGGCTATCCGAAGTTCATTCGTTAGGTGGTTAAACAGTGCCTGAGTCTCGGTATCGTTTTCCACCACATCGCCCACTTCCAACACGCGCGCCACAAAAAACGGCTCAACGGACTCGTATGATCCGATTTCCACTTTCGCAATTCCCCTAACCAGTGCGTTGATTTCCCCCTCGTTTTTCATCATCTGAATAATTTCTCCCACCGTACCTATCTGAAAAAGATCCGAGGGGGTCGGATCGTTAATGTTGGAGTTTCGCTGCATCACCAAAACCACTTTTTTTCCTAACGATTGCGCGGCTTCTATCGCAGAAACCGACCGCTGGCGTCCGAACGTGAGAATCATTTCCGTGCCGGGGAACACAATGCCGTCCCTGATGGGAACAATAGGGAACAATGATTCCGTAGGACTGTTTACTAACGCACTCATAATTGAATATTTGGCACTCAAGTATATCAAGTGCCAAAACAGGAGTCAACCTTTAGAATAAATATAGATTCCCGGAATCCTCGCTATACCACCCAAGATTCCGGGAATCTTTAGATAAACTCTTTGAGGAGCTCTTCTCTCTGTTCCCCGCCAATAAAAGCTTTTACCAATGGTCCCCCGGCAAGAGCCGGTTCACGATCTTCACTGGTAGGCTTCTCTTCTTTATACAATATGCCAATAGGGATTCGGTCTCCCCACTCCATAGCCTTTTCTATCGCCTGAATCTTATGGTTCGGCACGTACCCTTCTTTCTCTAGTGTATAAAGTCGTTGACGGTACCACCCATACGTGTGGACTTTATCAAACGTCACGCACGGCTGAAGTACATCAAGCACGGAAAATCCTTTATGGGATATCGCCTGCATAGTAAGCTGCGTTAGGCCCGGAATGTCCCCTGCAAATCCGCGTGCCACGAAAGTGGCACCGCTTATGATGGCTAGGGTGAGCGGATTAATCGGCTCATCCACGACCCCCTCGGGGGTTGATTTTGTCTTAAACCCGGGCTTAGCCGTCGGCGATGCCTGACCGGTCGTCAATCCGTACACCTGGTTATCATGAATGATGACGGTAAGATCAGGATTTCGCTTGGCCGCATGCAGAAAATGATTACCGCCTTCCCCCAGGCAATCCCCGTCGCCGGAAACCACGATAACCGGCAGCGTATGGTTGGCCAGTTTTGCCCCCTGTGCCAGAGGCAATGCCCGTCCGTGAAGTCCGGCACACCCATAGATATTCATCCAGTCATACATATTGCCGTGGCACCCGATGCCATACACCAGAAGTCCGTCATCCGGCCCGATGCCAAGTTTGGCGAGTGCCTCCTTGAGCGACATCCAAATACCAAAATCTCCGCACCCGGGGCACCAGGTAGGCAAAAAGCCCGTTTTAAATGAATCAGCGGTTACTGTTGACATATTACTTATTAACTTTCTCCACTATCTCCTCCGGGTACCATGGTCTTCCATCATACTTTAACAATTTTTCAATAATTTCTATACCCGTATGTTCCCGGATAAGTGAAGCGAGCTGTCCGGTAGCATTTTGCTCTACATCAATAATGCGGCTTTTTAAAAAAAGAATCTTTTTGGTCACATCTGCCGGAAACGGATACATCCATGAAAAGTGGACCACGCGCACTTTTTTTCCTTTTTTCTGCAATAATTTCATGGCTTCCAGCACCGGTCCCCTGCAGGATCCCCATGCTACAAACGTCAATTCTGGGTCTTCATCGCCGTACACCTTGGGCGGCTGTATATCGAGCGCCATTGCAGTCATTTTTTTCAACCGTTTGTCAACGATCGCGGCACGTTTTCCTGCATTCTCCGTCACGTGTCCTGTTTCATCGTGCTCGTACGAATTTGCATAATACTGCCCATGCTTCATGCCGGGGATGCTTCGCGGTGATACCCCGTCCGGTGTATCCAGCGCATACCGCTGAAACGATCCATCGGCTGGTAAGTCTTGTTCTTTGATAAGCTTTCCTCTATCGATAGAAACTGGTTCTTTAAAAAAAGAAGCCGGCACACACCATTGGCTTTCGTTGATATATTTATCCGTCAATACAAACACCGGTATCTGATACCGATCGGCGAGATTGAACGCATCAATCGTTAATGAATATGCATCAGCCGCATCCGCAGGCGCAAGTACGATCCTGGAAAATTCTCCGTGACCTGCGTGGATGGCAAATTGCAGTTCTCCCTGTTCCGTCCATGTGGGCATCCCCGTTGCGGGGCCTACCCGCATACCCAGATCAATCACGAGCGGCACTTCAATCATGCCGGCGAACGACAACCCTTCGACCATAAGAGCAAATCCTCCGCCACTCGTCGCGACCATACTCCGCACACCGGCAAGCGATGCGCCGATAGCCATCATGATGCCCGCTATTTCATCCTCCGGCTGTTTATAGACAATCCCCAACGCCGCGGCATGATCGGCGAGAAATGTAATGAGTGCGTTTATGGGCGTCATGGGATATATAG
>JBBTTP010000100.1:0-4866 GCA_038064215.1 Patescibacteria group bacterium
CAGAAAAATACCACGATTTAAAAATGAAGACGAGGAGCGAGATTTTTGGGCAAAAGCTGATATGTCCGATTATTTTGATTGGAGAAAAGCGGAAGAAGTAGTTTTTCCCAATTTGAAATTAACGACGAATTCGATTTCGTTGCGACTCCCTGAGTGGCTTTTGGCGCGTCTCAAACAAATGGCCAATTTGCGCGACGTACCGTACCAGTCACTGATGAAGATGTTTCTCGTGGAGCGTGTGGAGCAGGAACTTGGGAGAGCCAGGTAAGCTGGCGTTCCCTTTAAGGGAACAAAGAAGGAAAGCCGCTTCTAGATTGCTTCAAAAGCTCGTTTTTCGTATGATCACACCCAATGAACGTTGAAGGGCAGCATGGTGACTATGTATTAGCCTTGGAAGGTTCCAAAGATTCCTATTTGGAATCCTATGTTGTTACAATAGGCAATAGCGCTGACCGAATGATTCTCACGCCTTTGGGGAAAGAAGCTATTTTGAGGGATCCACAATTACTTGCCATGGGATTTATTGAATATCCAGGAAGAGAATATTTGATTTGGGATTCTTGGATAGCAGGTTGGATGCGGCCAGGACTACGATCGCAAATATTCAAGAATAGGACCCCCCAAGGAGTATTTGATTTCATCGGCCATGAAATTGCCATTAAACAGCCATTAGATACACCCGAGGGAAGAGATTCCACAGCCATCGAACAACTGACTGCATTAGAAGCACTAAGGCTTGTTGGATTTTCGGTTCTTCCGGCTCTATTTGCTACCGAAAGAACCAATAGACTCGTTTCATTATGGTGTAAGGGTCGTCATCCTGATGCAACAATGCAAGCACAACTAGATCGGTATCTGAGTGAGTTAAATCAAAGCATTGATGGATTGATTCAGGAAGGTGGATGGAATTCTGATTGGGGACATGTCGACAGACAACCGAGGAATTATCTTGTTAGCGATATAGAGTCTTTAGATAATCGTCAGCATTTTACTATTTTAGATCCTATCTCTCGGAGATCATTTATTATTTGGTGATAAATAGTTTAGGGTAGGTTATTCGTTTAAACATTGCATCTTGAAGACATCACAAAATTATGCACGTGCATAATTTTGTGATGATAATGCGACCAGAGATAAACGTTATGTATGGGTGGCGGGGGAGCGGTAGGGGACGATCCGAACGGGCTCAATAATGATCTGATTACGGTTAACTGTTAGTCGCAAGAACGTGCCTGTCTCTATTTTGAGGGCTTGACGCATTTTTTGTGGGATCGTGATGACACCTTTTGGTTGCATTCTGATGATTGCTTCAAGTGGAGGTTGCTGCATAGGAATTTCTCTTTTTCTGACTTTCTATAATTCTATATTTCTTGCAGGGAGATGTCAAGCGCAAAACTTCGTCATTGACGGGGGGATTTTTTTCGTGGTATGGTGAGAGGAGAAAGCGAGGTGAAAGAATATGGCAGAAGCGAAAGGCAATGAAAATTTGATGGGTGCGGTGGCCTATCTTTTAGGATTCATCACCGGTCTTATATTGCTGCTTGTGGAAAAGCAGAGTAAATTTGTGCGGTTTCACGCCATGCAGTCCTTGTTACTGTTCGGCGGATTGTTTGTGGTGAACCTGGCGCTCGGATTTATCCCGATTTTAGGCTGGCTCGTCGGCCTTCTCCTATCCTTTGCGGCATTTATCCTGTGGATCGTCCTTATGTGGAAAGCGTTCCAGGGTGAGATGTACAAAGTTCCGTACGTGGGAGACATGGCAGAAAAGCAGCTCGCGAAGATGGGAAAATAGATAAGCACATGATAAAAAACGTGATGAGCACATGACGTTTTCTAATCGAATGCAAGCGGGTGTGTTATTAGCAAAAAAGCTTCGTGAGAACGCCCTCAAGAGCGCTGTGGTTATTGGGTTAGCCCGTGGGGGAGTACCGGTAGCCGCAGCGATTGCTTCGGCACTACAGATCCCTGTTGATGTAATGGTCGTGAAAAAAATCGGAAGCCCGATGAATCCTGAATTTGGTCTCGGGGCTGTGGCGCCGGATGGCGTGACGTTTATTGATTGGCGTACTGCCCATCGGGTGGGAGCGGATGAGGAGTATATCAAAGGCGTGATACGTGATACGCGAGAGGTGATACGAGAAAAAACGCTTCTCTACAGAAAGAAAAAGAAGCAGTATGCACTAAGGGACAAAATAGTCATCCTTGCAGATGACGGGGCGGCGACGGGGGCCACGCTGGAAGCCGCTACAAGATGGCTGCGGGTAAAAAAAGCCAGAAAAATTATCGTGGCATTGCCCGTGGCACCGCTAGACGTGGTTTCTAAAATCAAACCGGAGGTGGATCATCTCATTGCGTTGGAAACGCCAAAAGAGTTTGGTTCCGTGGGGCAATTTTATGAAGATTTTGAGCAAATAAGTGATGAGGAAGTGATGAAATTGTTATGAAACTCATCGTCGGTCTTGGAAATCCTGGAAAGGAATATGAATCCACTCGTCACAATATCGGGTTTATGGTGTTGGACCGATTGAGTCATGAACTGGGCGCTGGTCCGGTCGTTTGGCAGACGGATACGAAAAAGAACGTGATGACCGCAAAGATCGGTGATGTGCTCCTGGTTAAGCCGTTGACGTTTATGAACAAATCCGGTTTTGCGGTGAAGGCGCTGGTTGATTTTTATAAACTTGAGTCCGCAGACGTTTGGGTAGCGCATGATGACATCGATTTACCGCTTGGGAAAATCCGCATCCGCCAAAAAGGCGGAACTGCCGGACACAACGGCGTGGATTCCATATTGCAGCAGCTCAAAAGTGACTTGTTTGTCCGGTTCCGTTTGGGAATCGGGCGCGGGGGTGAAGCTGCCGGACGGCAGACGGACAAAAATCTTCACCATCGGTCGGTCATCCAGTTTGTCCTTTCCCGTTTTCATCAGGGTGAGGCAGGGGAGTTCCGTAAACTCGTCAAGCACGGTACGGATGCAGTGCGGATCGCCTTGATAAATGGCATTGATAAGGCGATGAATCGGTTTAATTAACCATGCAAACCATTGGCGATATACTTCAAAAATTCAATCCCCTGGAAGATAAATACATTTCCCGCGAGTTCCAGGCGTTTGGGATTTATTTAGCAGAAGAGTTGGGCGATTATAAACATAAAGCCCTGTATATTCGCCTGGCCAAAACCGTCCCCCGGGCGATTTTGGAAAAAGCATTAAGTTTTGTAAAAGATGCCAACGCCAAGTCCCGCGCCCGGTTGTTTATGTGGAAGATGGGGAAGTTGAAGAAAGGGGAAGAGTAAGTCGTCAGCTGTCAGTCTGATGACTATTATAACTCTCTCGTACATACGCCGCCGGCGTCGGGGTAGTTGTTTTCCATTTTGCAGGAGTACCCTTCCGGACACAAAATACCAGCAAATCCTCCGCAGAATTTTCCTTCAGAATCAGAATTTTGATCTAAGAATTTGAATGTAGAGAGGATTTGAATTTTTGGTGTAATTCTATGATCACGCAATAATCGCGTAAGGTATCGCGCAGGTGTTTTGGTGTAAACTAGTGGTATGAATAAAATCGCCGAAATCATCAACAAAAAGCCTCTTCTGTTCCTTCTGGTCTCGTTAAGCTACCTTTTTGTTCTTGGTTTTCTGAAATGGCGCCTGGCGCCGACGATTGAGGCATTGTGGTTTGTGATTGGGGGAGTGCTGGGTATCTACTTTTTGGATGGCGCTGACGTGTTTTTCCACTTATCTCCCTCGCCATTTCGTTCGATTGTGTTTGCCGCAGCATTCGTGGTCGTGAGTTTGTTTGTCGTAACGTCATCCGGCAGTATGCTGGCAAGCGGGCTCGTGTTGTCTCTTTATCTTTCGCTGATTCTTTGGCAGGTTGGGGAGTGGCACGTGCGGGGCAACCTGAACGAGTGGTACCGGATGATTGCAGGCCCGGTGCCGGCGGGGGTGCAGCGGTGGGGAGTGGTGCTATTTATCGTTCTCTTTTTTGTGGAGACATACCTGTTCATACGGTAAAATTCGAAATGAACTCTTGCGCCACCCGGGTAAACGCGATATCGTAAACGTACGATGAAGAAAAAAAATTGGACCGTGTACCACTTGTGGGCATGGGTACTTCTGGCATGGAGTTTGTACCGGTATTATTTCAAACTTCCCGAGTGGGCGGATGAACTCATTTTTAAACCGCTCGTGTTTGTGGTGCCGGTGCTGTGGTATGTGCGGAAGCTTGAAAAGCGGCCGCTTACTTCCATCGGTCTCACCAGTAAAAACTTTTTTACCAGTGTATACGTCGGGTTGGGATTCGGATTTTTATTTGCGCTCGAGGGATTGGCCGCCCACGCGATAAAATATGGTGGGCTGAAGATTAACCCCATTGATGCGTTTATGCAGTATGGGATGGGCCTTCTCCTGCTTCTGTCCCTGGCTACTGCGATATCAGAAGAACTATTGAGCCGCGGGTTTGTGTTTACCCGGATTTTGGAAAAAACCAAGAGCTTGCCAAAAGCCTCGCTTCTTTCGACATTGTTATTCGTTCTTCTCCATGTGCCCATTCTCATGATGAGCCTGAAATTGCAGGGGATGACGCTCGTGCTTTTTTTCGTGACGGATATCGTGTTGGGACTGGCGAATAGCTTGTTATTTTATAACACCAGGTCGCTGGTTGCTCCCATCCTCGTCCATGTCTTCTGGAACATGACCGTGGCCCTGTACCTTTAAAAAGTTGACACATTGTCAAGAGAAATTCAGGGAACGGTCCTAAAGACACTAAAATCCGCAGGTGTCGTATCTGACCCACTCCGGGAGTGGGGAAGAGGGGTTATCTATCGAGTTACCCAAACGTAAACGCGTATAGGTCGAGGTTGGCGT
>JBBTTP010000101.1:0-5201 GCA_038064215.1 Patescibacteria group bacterium
AATAATTGATTGGCAGTTTATGCGAAAGCAGGTAGAAGAAAACCTCGGGCGATTTCTTTTGAACGAAACCGGCCGCAGCCCCCTCATCGTGCCGGTGATTGTGGAAGTTTAATGCTCTTTACGGTCGGCGCGAGTGCGGTCAATTTTGGTCAGAAATTTTTTACGAAGGCGAAGATTCAAAGGTGTAATCTCCAGAAGTTCATCCTCTTCGATAAAATCCAGACACTGTTCCAGGCTATACACCATCGGTGGGTCGAGCTGGATGGCAATGTCCGCATTGGCAGAATGAATGTTGGTCAGTTTTTTTGTTTTGCAGACGTTGATTTCTATATCCTCTTGTCTGTTGTTGATGCCGATGACCATGCCTTCGTATACCGGGATACCCGGGCCGATGAAGGCTTTGCCACGCTCCTGCACTGTCGTGAGCGCATAGCCGGACGATTTGCCGCTTTCTATGGCGATGAGGACGCCATTACGCAGTTTGGATATGTGGGGTGAGAGCGGAAAATATCCGATGAAGCGTGTGGCGAATAGTCCGTTGCCGCGGGTTTTCGTAAGTATATCTCCGCGAAAGCCCAACAGATTACGGCTGCTGACCTTATAGACCATCTTGGTAATACCGCGGTCACTGGTGTGTGTATCCAGCAATTCTGCTTTGCGTCGCCCTAATTCCTCAGTGATAACGCCTACATACGCATTATCGATTTCAATAGTAATTTCCTCAAATGGTTCTTTCGTAACGCCGTCAATTTCCTGAAAGATGACTTCCGGTTTTCCCACCTGCATTTCATATCCTTCGCGGCGCAGATTTTCCAAAAGAACTGCCAGATGCAGTTCTCCCCGTCCGGCGACGATAAAGCCCGTGCCTTCAGGATTTTCGGAAATTTTCAGCCCTATGTTTGTTTGTTTTTCTTTTACTAATCTCTGATAAATCTGGCGTGCGGTACAGAACTTTCCTTCGCGTCCGGCAAACGGCGATGTATTGGCGGACACAAGAATTTTGAGCGTCGGGTCTTCAATTTTTATCATCGGATACCCGGTAGGGTCAGTGGGATCCGCGATGGTTTGACCGATGGATACCTTTGGAATTCCGGTAATGGCGATGATGTCTCCCGGCGTTGATTCTTTGGTTTCTTCCCGTTTCAGCCCAACGCTTACAAACACCTGTTCGACGCGAAACGAACCCGCGAGTGTATTCTCGTTGAGAAGCACAATGGATTGGCCCGGTTTCACTATTCCTTGCGTGACTTTGCCGATGGCGTAGGTGCCTTTATACGTATCAAAATCAAGCGTGGAAACCAGCATTTTAAACGGCTTATCGTCAAGAGCCTGAGGCGCCGGAATGGATCGGGTGATTTCTTCAAACAGCGGCTCGAGTGTGGCTGGCTCATCCATATTTTTGGGATACGCGTTCCATGCTTTTCCCTCCCGGCCTATGGCATAGAGAACCGGAAAATTCAGATGTCCCTCGTGATGGGCAAGATGCAGAAATAACTCTTCAGTTTCGCGGAGTACTTCGTCTGCTCGAGCATCTTTACGGTCAATTTTATTGATTACAACGATGAGCTTCAGGTTGTGTTCCATTGCCTTTGCCAGTACGAATTGCGTTTGAGGGAGCGGGCCTTCGGCGGCGTCCACAATGAGAAGCGCTCCGTCTGCCATGTTGATGACGCGTTCCACTTCGCCGCTAAAGTCTGCATGCCCCGGGGTGTCAATAATGTTAATTTTTGTATTTTTGTAGCGGACCGCGGTATTTTTTGCCAGGATCGTGATGCCTTTTTCCCGCTCTAAATCATTACTATCGAGAATGGTTGTTTGCGTCATTTCCGCCTGATTGTCGCGGAACGTATGCGTTTGCTTCAGCATGCCGTCCACGAGCGTGGTTTTGCCGTGGTCGACGTGGGCGATGATAGCGATATTCCGTATATCCATAACATCAAAAAATCCGCTTTTCTAGCGGTATGGATATTATACCACGTTAGGCTTATACTTATCTTTATCATGAAATGGAGGAGTAAACGAAAGTACAAGCGGCGCAATCCGTTTTCGATAAAGCTGAAAAAACAGACGGTTTTTACCGTTGGCGCAATCTGGCTCTGGTTGTTTGCCGCTACCATTACCTTGTCTTTTTTTGGCGAAGGGTCCCTCCTTACTTCGCTTCGCGACGAACTCATCAATCATGTAGGATGGACGATGTACCTTTTGCCGCCGTTTTTGGTGCTTCTCAGTTTTCTATTCTTTAAGATTAAATCAGATATCGGCCGGCCCAACGTGCCTTTGGGGTTCGGTATTATACTCGTGAGTATATCCGGATTGACGCAGGCAGGTATAGCGGGCGAATGGTTGTGGAATATGGCAACCGGTGCCTTATCGGCAGAAGGCGCGGTATTTGTGTTTTTGAGTGTTTTTATGATCGGTGTGATTGTGCTCTTAAATGCTTCGTTGGATCGGGTGGTAAACTTGTTGCTGTTGGGGGTAAGTACTATCGGGGAATGGATGGGACAGCTTGCAAAAACGATATTTTCTCCCCGTCAAAGTCAAAAACCTCTCTTCGTCGGTGAGCAAAAGCCCCCCATGATCCCGCCGCCGGTTCCTCCCACCAAGGGCCCTCATGTGTCTGATACGCCGACAGGTGTTAAGATTGGTCCCCTCACGACGAAGCCCGGGGAAGATAAGGGAGTATGGGAATATCCGCCGATCACCTTGCTTTCCGACGGGCCCGGGCAAAAAGCTGACCGGGGAGATACGCGTAAAAATGCAGATGTGATCGAGCAGACGCTGGACAGTTTCGGTATTACGGCGAAAGTGGCAGAAGTTAACTCCGGGCCTGCGGTGACGCAGTATGCTCTTAAAATTGCGCTTGGAACAAAAGTTTCCAAAATCACCTCGCTTTCCAGTGATCTCGCACTGGCCCTGGCAGCTCCGACCGGCCAAGTCCGTATAGAGGCGCCGATCCCGGGCAGAGACCTGGTGGGTATTGAAATTCCGAACCGTGGTTTGGAATTTGTGACGCTGAAGAGGATGCTGGAATCTCCGGTTTTGCGCAAATCCAAAAGCAGACTTGCCGTGGCCTTGGGATTGGATGTTTCCGGTAATCCATTGATTGCCGATATTGCGAAAATGCCGCATGTACTTGTAGCCGGCACGACCGGTTCCGGAAAGTCCGTGCTTATCAACTCATGGATTTGTTCGCTTCTTTTCCGCAATTCACCGAGCGAAGTCCGGCTTATCATGGTAGATCCGAAGCGTGTGGAGCTTACCGGTTATAACGGAATTCCGCACCTTTTAACGCCGGTTATCGTCGAGCAGGACAAAATACTTTCGGCATTGCGTTGGGCGATGAACGAGATGGAGCACCGGTATAAACAATTTGCCGAAGTAGGGGTACGCAATATTGACGGGTTCAATGAATTGTCCGGATTTCAGGCTATGCCCTTTATTGTCATCCTGATTGATGAACTGGCAGATCTTATGGCCTATGCGCCGGTTGAAGTGGAAGATACCATCTGCAGACTGGCCCAGATGGCGCGGGCAACCGGCATTCATCTGGTGTTGTCAACGCAGCGGCCCAGTGTTGACGTCATTACGGGCCTTATTAAAGCAAATGTTCCGTCGCGTATCGCCTTTAACGTTTCTTCAATGATTGATTCGCGTGTGGTGTTGGACATGCCGGGAGCGGAAAAATTGCTCGGTCGGGGCGATATGTTGTATATCCCGCCGGATCAAGCGAAACCTACGCGCATCCAAGGAACGTTCGTATCGGATCAGGAAGTCGCAAAAGTAGTGGAGTTTTTCAAAAAACAGCAAGTCCCTGTGCAGTATACAGAAGAAGTGACGACCCAGCCGTTGACCAGCATGAAAAAGTCAGGGCAGTCAATGGGCGGGGGTGATGGGAAAGATCAACTATTTGAAGATGCCTTACGGCTGATTTGCCAACATGACAGAGCGTCGGCCTCGCTTCTCCAACGGCGATTGTCTGTGGGGTACGCGCGGGCGGCGCGCATCTTAGACCAATTGGAAGAAGCGGGTATCATCGGTCCGGGAGAGGGAAGCAAGCCGCGCGACGTACTCGTAAAAAACGCTGATGAATATTTAGCCACGCAACAACAACAGAATAGTTAGTTTTCCAATGAAAACAGCAGGAGCCATACTAAGAGAAGCGAGACTGGCCAAAAAAATTTCCCTGGAGACAGTTGAACAGTCCACAAAGATCCGGTTGAAGTTTTTGCAGGCGATAGAAGCTGACGATTTTTCCAAGCTTCCTTCTTTGGGGTACGCGAAAGGATTTGTAAAAAATTACAGTGAGTACTTAGGACTCGATAGTAATACGGTCCTGGCTTTTTTCCGACGGGAGACACAGGATGTAACGCGAGCCAGTTTACTGCCGAAGGGTCTTGCAGATCCATTAAATAAGCCGCTATTTCATCTGACGCCCGGACGTTTTTTGGCTATGTTGATTGCTGCATTAGGAGTATTGTTCTTTGTATATTTTGGATTTCAATACCGCAGATTGTATCAATCTCCGCCTTTGACTATTGAGAAGCCTGCTAACGAATCGGTGACGACGGAAAAACGGATTGATGTATTAGGCCGTACCGATAGCGATGCGACCGTGACGGTAAACGGAGTAAGCGTGCTCGTGCGAAGCGATGGTAGATTTTTTGACCAGATAACGCTTGGACCGGGAGTCAATACGATCACTATTGTAGCTACCAGCCGTTTTGGCAAAGCGACCACCGTCACGCGCAACGTCGGCCTCCAGCAGCCGTAATTGTCGTTGACATATGGGTTGTTTTGCGTAATACTTATTTTACTTATTGGTTTTTACTGCCCATGGATGCGGTCCAGATAACTATTATCGTCATTAGTCTTATCCTCACCGGACTTATGGTCGCGTTGGGCGTCCAGGTCTGGTATATCCTCAAAGAGGTCCGAATTTCCATACAAAAAATGAACAAAATGCTGGATGACGGCGGAAAAATGACGGGCGCGGTCAGCGATGGAGTCGCCGGAATGTCTGGTATAGTCAACGGCATCAAAGCAGGGTTGTCGTTTTTTTCCGCATTTCGCAATAAAGGAGGAGACCATGAGTGACGATCGACGGACGGACGGAAAATTTTTGTTTGGATTTTTTATCGGCGGACTTATCGGCGCACTCACTATTTTCTTTTTGGGTACCAAAGAAGGGAAAAAGACAGGAA
>JBBTTP010000102.1:0-15201 GCA_038064215.1 Patescibacteria group bacterium
TCCCCTTCCGGGGTGCTTTTCACCTTTCCCTCACGGTACTCGTTCACTATCGGTGTATTCATGTATTTAGCCTTGGATCGTGGTCGACCCGGATTCCCACAGGACCTTCGTGTCCCATGGTACTTAGGAACCTCTTACGGGAGACTCAAGTTTCGAATACACGGCTATCACGTTCTTTGGCTTGCTATTCCAAGCAATTCTTCTACCCTCATCTCATCCGATATCAGAAGCCCTACAACCGGGGGTACCGGACGGCACCCCCTTTAGGCTGTTCCGCTTTCGCTCGCCGCTACTTACGGAATCTCAATTGTATTTATTTTCCTCACCCTACTTAGATGTTTCAGTTCAGGTGGTACCCCTTTCATCACTATCTTCCCGACGTAACGTCGGGGCCTTTATGATGAAATTCCCGATAAAATCGGGACGATTACTCGATTCGGAAACCGCCGGATAAATGGAGTATGGCTCCTCCCCGACGAGTATCGCCGCCATATGCGTCCTTCCTCGGCATGAATACCCTAGGCATCCATTGTCAGCTTGTAGCGTTGCAGAGAACAAAGGACTCGAACTGAATCGAGACTCCTCTGCTCTATACTCAACGAATTTTTCTTGACTGTAAGGTATATCCAACATGGATTACCCCTTACGATGCAACTACTTTATAAACTCTGTCGACCAGGAATTGCACCTGACTCGACAGTATTCATTTAGTTGTCAAAGAGCGAGTGGACTCAAGGAGATTCGAACTCCTAACCCCCTCGTTGCAAACGAGGTGCGCTACCGTTGCGCCATGAGCCCAAAATAAACCCCGCTTGTGCGGGGTCTACGATATTTCTTCGTGAGAGGGGAACTAATCAACACTAAAAATGCGCCGAAAGACGGATTGATTTGTGTGATGTAGATAGCTTCTCATGAAAAATAAAAGTATACTCCTGCCAAGCAACCTGACTATTCTATCCCAGGTTTG
Organism: Patescibacteria group bacterium; assembly: GCA_038064215.1. GTDB lineage: Bacteria > Patescibacteriota > Microgenomatia > UBA10105 > UBA927 > JACREN01. The sequence goes on from JBBTTP010000102.1 coordinate 968, forward strand.
CATGGAGTGTCAAGAGGAGATAGAATTATAATCATGCATCTCTGGGACTACCGCGAAAAGGATTTAAAAAAAACCGAGTGGGGACGCCTTCACATTCTTGAACACATGATCAATTACGGCCCGGGACGCAAAAAAATATCCCTGTCCGCAGTCAAAAAAAACTGGAACAAACTTGAACTTGATCCACTCCGGCGCAGACTCTTTCAATTTCTGATATGGGGAAAGTGAGCCTTACCACCACGCAATCAAAAATTCTCCAAATAATCGCTTCGGAGCCGTTTTTTCCACGAACATTTTATCTTACCGGCGGCACGGCACTTTCGGCATTTTACTACCACCACCGGGAATCAGAGGATATCGACCTATTTACCCCCAAACCCTACGATCAGGCATTCGTGCGGGCATGGATGAATACCCAAAAGAAAAAACACGGCTGGCAACTTACCTATACGCAGGTATTTGAACGTCAAACCTATGAAATACGCTGGAGGGACCACCACGGAAAAATAGATTTTGTGGAATATAATTTCCAACAATTAGAACGCCCCGTTCACACGTATCAAGAAATATCTGTTGATAGTAAAGGGGATATTGCGACAAACAAGCTCCTGACCATTTCACAACGCACCGCAGTGAAAGATTTTGTCGATCTGTATTTTCTGCTCCAAAAAGATTTCAGCTGGTGGGATCTCATGCACAGCACGGAACGAAAATTTGGGATAGAGATAGAAAAAATCTACCTTTCTTCCCTCCTCACGAAGGTTGAACAATTTGATGCGTTGCCCATCATGAAGAAAAAACTCTCGCTTGAAGCGCTCAAAAAATTCTTCCTCAACGAAGCCCGCACCCTCGCCGCCCCCATGATAAAACCATAATGACGAAGCCTACTGCGGCTTGATTTTCAAAAATAACTTCCTGGAGACTTCTTTATAAAAACGAGTGGCTTTCTCCCGATCATAGGGCTTGAGCATCACCGGATCATTGGTCGCCTCCCCTGCTTTATCCACTGCATAGGCCAGATAAAATTCCGTCAGCCCCACGTCTTTTTTTATCGCCAGACTGTAGAGATGGTCCAAAGTGAACTCCGTCTCCTGCAAAATAAAATACAAATCAATGAAATCTTTGGCTTCCGTTCGGCCAAAAATCGCGAGCACCTTATTACTTCCAATATTTTCCAAAGAGTCTACCAAAACCTCCCCTTCTTTCTTTAACTCACCAAAGTGTACCGGTATATCTTTAACAAGATCCACTTTCAATCCTTCTTTGTAAATATATTGTAAAAAAGTACCGGTCACTACTTGTTTTTCCAATGTCAACCCGAGGTGCTTGCCTAAGAGAACTATTTCCTGATTCACCTGGGCAAAATCGAGCGATTGATTTTGGGTAAATAAATCGAGATCCACGCTCTCCCGATGATGGAAATAGAAGCGTGCCAACGCCGTCCCTCCGGTCAGATAAAAATCTCCCGCAAACCGGGTCGCGTAAAATGCCGACAAAAAAGTATCCTGAAGTTGATAATTTACTGCCATACATTAAGTGCTAATTCCCACGCTTTTTGAATTGGCTTTTTTAATTGAAGCCTGGGGAACATGAGTTTTACTTCTGCCAGATTCGTATACGTCCACACATCTTCATACGTAGCGCTTTCTAAAATTCTCGCGAGCATCCAACGACGGTCCCAATCCGTACCGGTTTTTAATAACTCGTGGACCTGACTTTCGGTCAGATCATAATCCCACAAAAAATATGGCCGCTTACTGCTTTTGGTATCCATAATCGTAGTATACCATGACCTTGAAAAACTACAGAAGTTGAAAGTGTATTTTCACCTGCCGACCAGGTGTTCTATTTCCACATTCATAAACGTTGTCAATTTACTCCCGACCGGAAAAAAATTACTCTAACTCACTCCTGGAGTGAGTGAAAATTGAGAGGTCGAAACGGGTCTACAACAAGGGTGCTTCGAGAGAAAAAGTAAACTCCCGCTTCCAATTAGCTTGAACATCAGAATTCATACTGTTTGGCGTCCAGGGTCCCGCACCCTCTCCCCCTAATTTATATCAAACGTAGGGCCACAAATCATTACTTCATCGCCTTCAAAATCCGGCCGAGGGCTACCACAAAGGCTGCGGTACGGAGGCTTGTGCTGAGGCTTTGCGAAGCATCCCACACGGCGTCAGAAGCAAGCTGCATCTTCTTTTTCAATTTTTTGTTCACCTGATCTTTTGTCCAGTGCTCACCCTTGAGGTTTTGCTCCCACTCAAACGCCGACACCGTCACCCCGCCGCTATTGGCGAGAATATCGGGAACGACCGTAATCCCGCGTTTGACAAGGATCTCATCGGCCTCCGGGGTCGTCGGCCCATTAGCCATCTCGAGAATCACTTTTGCCTTAATCTTTGGTGCATTTTGTTTTGTAATGACGTTTTCCAATGCTGCAGGAATGAGGATATCGACCGGAAGTTCCAAAAGTGCTTCCTGAGAAATCGGCCGGCCTTTTGAGAGGTCACACACCGACCCCGAGCAATAACACCCGGCTAAGTAGCCGTTTTTCTTTTTGCATGCGAGCGTAAGGAGCGGATTGACGCCGCTTGGCACATGGATGCCACCCTTGCTGTCTGACACTGCAATGACAACAAATCCGGCATTAACCAGAAACTTCACCATGTTATACCCGACATTCCCAAACCCCATAACCGCGACGGTCAAATTAGCCTTCAGCTTTCCGCTGTCAGCTTTCAGCTTTTTTAATATTGCTTGAAGAACAAACAATCCGCCAAGCCCAGTGGCTTCTTCTCTCCCCTCCGATCCCCCATCGGCAATCGCTTTCCCCGTAAACGTGGCACGCAACGCTTCTTTCTCTTTCGCTGACACATTGACGCGCTGACGCATTGACGCTTTTATAAACTCATCCGTCATCCACCCCATAATCACGCCGTTGGTATTCACATCCGGCGCCGGTACATCTTTGTCAGGACCTATACAATCAGCAATCGCCCGCGCATACCCGCGGCTCAACCGTTCCAGCTCTTTTTGGGATAATGTTTTGGGATCGACAACGATGCCGCCTTTCCCGCCGCCCAAAGGCAAATCCGCCACCGCGCACTTCATCGCCATCCAAAATGCCAGGGCTTTCACCTCGCTGAGATTCACATTGTGGTGGTATCGGATCCCGCCCTTATACGGCCCCCGGGCGTTATTGTACTGCACCCGGTATCCCCGGAAGGATCGCATCCTTCCATCATCCATCCGGACAGGAATATTCACATGCACTTCTCGCTGCGGAGACTTGAGGATTTCTATCTTATTTTTAAGCTCTCTCTTTGCTCTCTGCTCTTTACTCTCTGCTTTTTGCAAAATGCTGTAGGCGTTTTGCAACTGTGTCATCGCACTCTCAAAGGGGTTGATGGTATTCATATAACCAGTGAGTATACTGCATTCAAAAATTTCTGCAAGACTAGTAAAACAGTTCCCGCTTGATCTGTTCTTTCGGCACTCTTTTTGCCAACAGTGCCGCTTCCATTTCTGTAACCATCGGCTTGTTACCACAAAGATAAAAATCGCTAGCCATAAGGTTTTGCTCATCAATAAACACATGATCGCTGACTCTTCCTCTCCGCACGCCGGCGGACTGCCATGATTCCGAGGGTTGCGATAATGTCAACACAAACTGAAAGTTCGGATGCCCTGCGGCAAGTGCTTCAAACTCCTCTTTCCAAAAAATATCCTCCTCATGCCGCAGTCCCCAGTACAAAATAATCGGTGCGGGGAGCGAAAAAATTTTGTCCGGCTTCACTTTCTCATTGCCATAACGACTATGGTTGGTAGGGAGCGAAACTGAAGACGGATCTAAATTTTTTTGCGACCTCAGCACCGATAATTGATCTAAAACCATCGACCGGAACGGGGCGATGCCGGTGCCGGTGGCGACAAAAACTTTTCTGCGCGGGCTTTGGACATCCAAGACAAACACGCCTAATGGCCCGATAAAGTTCATGGGGTCCCCCACCTTGGCATTGATCGTCCATTGCGAGTACGGCCCTATGGGCGACACGTCATGAGCAACGAGAATGGAAGTTTTTTCTGAGGGCGGCGAGGCGATGGACATACTGCGGTTAACGCCCGGCGCCACCCGCAGCATCACCGTCTGACCGGGAAGAAAGGTGATTTCCTTGGGTTCGATAAAATCAAACCGCTTCACGTACACCTTGCTGCTTACTTTTTCTATAAAGGCAAGCCGGCTCGTAAATTTCTGCGGTTTGGGAAGATTTAACATAGCTATCAGCTATCCTTGTTCACTGAGCCACTTCTCCGCATCCATCGCGGCCATACAACCCTGCCCCGCAGCAACAATTGCCTGGCGGTATCGGGGGTCCACGCAGTCGCCGGCTGCAAACACGCCTTTGACAGAAGTACCTGTATGCATATAAAAATCATTTGGGCTAGCTTGGATACTCTTTATTTTCTCAGGTAGAATATCCTTCCCATGTAAATAATCTTCTGCTAATCGATCACACGTGACAACATATCCTTTTTGATCAAGCTCTATAAATCCTTTGAGAAATTCCGTACTTGGTTTATGTCCGATTGCCAGAAACACGCCGTCTGTCTTCAAGTCTTCCAGTCTTCCCGTCTTTGTATCTTTCAGTCGAATACCAGTGACCCTCGTGTCTCCCAAAATTTCCTCGGGAATTTTACTTGTAAGGAACGTTATTTTGGGATCCTTTTTGGCGCGGTCGAGCATGATCGCTGACGCCCGGAACTCTTCCCGTCGGTGCACTATCGTTACTTTGCTCGCAAATTTCGTAAGGAACGTCGCCTCCTCCATGGCCGTGTCTCCTCCGCCTATAACGACAACTTCCTTCCCGCGGAAAAAAAATCCGTCGCAGGTCGCGCACGCCGACACGCCTTTTCCCATCAGCTTTTGCTCCGACGGTAAACCCAAGTACTGTGCCACCGCCCCCGTGGCCACAATCACAGATCGACCAGGCACTTCTCCTTGATCGGTCTGTACGATAAATGTTTTATCCTTTGACGCACTGACGCGCTGACACACTGACGCTCGTATCTCCGTCCCAAACCGCTCTGCCTGTTTTTTCATTTCACTAACAAGCGTAGGCCCTTTTATGCCACCTGCAAACCCGGGGAAATTATCGACGTCCGTCGTAGTCGTCAGCTGCCCGCCGGGCGCAGTACCTGCGAGAACAAGCGTTTTCAAAAAAGCTCTCGAAGTATAGAGAGCCGCAGTATACCCCGCCGGCCCGGAGCCAAGAATGATGACATCGTACATATAAATAAGGCGTCATTGAGTCAATGCACGATATGCCGATATTCAAAACACATCTTGCACTGACGCTATTGACGCGCTGACGCTAATTAATGAGTTTATTCAGCTCCCCTACCAGCGCTTCTTTACTCTGCACCCCGATGAACTGCTTGACGACTGTGCCATTCTTGAACACCATAAGCGTCGGGATACTCATAACGCTGTATTTCTGTGCCATCTGGGGATTCTCATCCACATTGAGTTTGCCCACTTTTGCTTTCCCTGCCATCGCTTTGGCCACGTCTTCCACGATCGGTCCCTGCACCTGGCACGGCCCGCACCACACCGCCCAAAAGTCGACCAATACGGGCTTGGTGCTCTTTAAGACCTCACTTTCAAAATTCTGATCCGTAATCACCATATCCACCATACCGTGTTTCTCCTTTAAGACTTTCTACTCTATCATGTAGTATACCACGACGCAATATCCCATGACCCTTGACTATTTTGTACATTTTGTATATTATATACATTATATGAATACTTTTACCGTCAGCGCCACAGATTTACGAAAAAACGCGGCAGACATCCTCAACCGCGTCTACTATGAAAAACGGACTGCGCTGGTTGAGCGGGCCGGTCGGGTAATAGTACGGATGGTACCAGAAGAACCATTACCCAGCCCACTACTCATTCGATCGTTTGGCGCCGCGCCTGATTTTCCCGACGTAACAAAAGATAGACGCAGTAGAAAAAAGTTCCTCAAACTATGACCCACCTCTTAGATACTGACTGTATTATCAATCACTTACGGGGCAAAAAAGAAATAATCCGCGGGTCTGACACATCCTATGCGATCAGCGTCGTTACCCTCGGTGAACTTTTCTATGGCGCAAACCGCTCAGTCAATCCGAAGGCGACACATGAAGCAGTTGATGCATTTCGGGCTGAGTTCAATGTCACAATTCTTGACAGCACCGAAAAGGTCATGGCGCAGTATGCCCGCATCAAGGCGCTCTTATCCCAGCGCGGGGCGCTTATTGAGGATTTTGACCTCCTCATCGCAGCCACTGCTATCGAGCACCATCTCACCCTCGTGACCGCCAACAAAAAACACTTCACGCGCATCCACGGCCTCTCCCTTACATAATTCCAATCCTCGGTGTACCTATTTATTGCAGAAAGTGGATAAAATAAACACACTATGATATAGATAAGACATGCCTGAAGCTCAATCCAGCGAAGTCGCATATTCACAATTCCATGAGTCAAAACCAGCTGATGGATTGAGAAGACGAAGTACACCTCTATCATCGAGAATTCCTGGATATCCTCTATCTGAAACATCAAAAGATCGTTTAGGAAAAAACTATTTGGAATATGGTCCATTCTTAATTGACTTGAGTCAGATATCTGAAATCGCTAAACAGGTATATTCGTTTCTCCCGCCTACTCGGCTAAAAGGGAGAGAGATATCGGAATCCGCTGCTGCGCAGGTTGCGCTATTTGCTCACCCTTTTGATATATCTCTGAATACGAAAGAAAGTGTTCTAAGAAAGAGATAAATTCTGCTGCCGTCACAATGGTGATTTCCTTATACTCTTTGAGTCGCAATAAATCCCTGTCTCCCGTCACAATGTAGTCACACACCCCCTCCACTGCCGCTTCTAATACCCTATTATCATCATCGTCATCCAATAAAGAGATAATTTTTTCCGGCTGAACAATAAGAAAACTGTCTTGTATGAGTGCCTCTACCTTTGCAAGTTTCGGTGGAGAAAAATGAAATTTTTTCGATAAGACATCAATGAGTTCAGCCACCAATATCCGCGTCGCCACTCCGGTGATATTTTCATCAAGAACGAGAGTCAGGATTTGTTTTGGTATACCTCCGAAGACGATTGCAGATACAAGAACGTTGGTATCGATGACTACCCGAAGTGCATTACTGATTCTTCCCATGCCGATAGTCCCAAACGATTTTATTGACATCGTCTTCGCTCGTTATCCCCATCTTTTTTCCTACCCCTTTGCCATAGACAAAAAGCTCATCCCACTCCATGCGGCGCTCTAGATACACGCGCGCGGCTTCACGGATGAGTTCGCTTCTGTTACGGTATTCTTTTTTTGCCACTGCATCGATTTTCTGTACGAGTTCCTTGGGAAGAACAATATTGAAGCTTTGTGTTTGCATACAGGTATTGTATGCATATTGTATGCATTCGTCAAGAGGGGATTTCTCACTCCATCGTCTTTTCCGGCCCTTGATCGCGGTGGTAGTCGATGAACCGCGTTATTCTTTTTTCATCAAATTGGTCAAATGTATCCAAATAAGTCCAAGCCGTTAAAGCTATCGTCGTATCCAATTGCGGCCTCGGAACGATAATGAGCTTCCAGAGCTTCTTCTTATTGGCCAACTCCGTAAGATTCTTCACAAGTGTTTTACATCCATCGCTCTCATTGACTGCGCTGCCAGTACTTATTGTAGGGTCATTAAATGTCGCCGACGGACTCCCGTCCTCTTCATGCGCAAAGACTTTACTTATTAGTTTGTCATCCCCGACCTGATCGGGGATCCAGTTTTTACTCTGGATTCCCGCGTTCGCGGGAATGACAGGTAAAGAGGCTTTCAAATGCACATTACAATTATAACTTATCACCACATACCCATGCTCCAGAGCATGAATCAGCTCCCCTTCGCTCTGCGGCTCTTCAAACACCCCGGCTTTTACCCATGTTGGTAAATGTTCTCCCGACGTCGGCGGATTACTATTGTATTTGAATTCAAAAACGGCTTGAGGCGTCACGTGCTCCCTGCCCTGATCCGCCATCCGTATTCCGGGAACCGGCCGGGTCATAGTCCACGCGAGCCAACCGGCACCAGCCACTACCGCAATTCCCAAACCAATTTTCCAATAGTTCATGACGCATTCCTCACGGTATACCCCGCCTTTTCTACCGCCTGCTTAACCGCTGTATCAGCAAACGGTGATTCCTCCCCTTCCACTTCCAGCGTCTGCTTGATATAGCTGCACGTTGCCCTGATGCCCGCATCCTCAAGCTCTCCTTCAATAAGCATGGCGCAACTCACACAATGCATCCCGTCGATTTTATACGTTTTTTTCATAAAATAGTGAACTGTCCCCCATACATTCCCATGCCGCAACTATATGCCAATGTCCCCGGTGCCTCAGGCGCTGTAAAGCTGATGGTCTTTGTCTGCCCCACCGGCACGACCTGGGAAATACCAAGCTTTGGGATCGTAAATGCCTGGGTACAGCCGCGGCCGTTTTCGTTTTTGAGCGTTAATGAGATTTGCTTGCCCGCAGGAATCGCCGGAGAATCCACGCGGTAGCCGTTGGACTCAATAGTGATGGTCACCTGCTGACTGGGTAAACCGAACGCCAATACGGGCCGGTCGCAAAAGGTCACCGTGCAATACACTTCTGCAGCGACAGACTGGACAGATACCGGACTTCCCAAAAGGATGGCTCCGGCATTCATATTCCAGACAGCCATAATAATAATGACAGAAGCGGCTATCGGCGCAAAGCGGCTGGCAAGCACGGTCTTGAGCCATTCCATAGAGTATCCGACGAAAAAAAACAGCGGGCTGGTCCCCAACACAAACGTAAAAAGGATCAGCGCGCCCCACACAGGAGACCCACTGGCAATGGCGAGTGCCATCATCGCCTGCGTCGTACCGCAGGGAATGAATATCGTAAACGCTCCCAAAATCGCCGGTGCAAACCAGTGATCCTGCTTGGACTGCCTGCGCACCAGTCTGCGCAAGAATGCCGGCGGCTCAAGTATGAAAAAACGGAACATCGGATGCACATCCATGAGTGCCAGCGCCGTGCCGATCATAAAAAGCGCAACAGCGATCATGAGGATCGCCTGAAACCGGAGCGTTATCTGCATGAGCGACCCCAGCCAACCCAGCAAAAATCCCAATAGCGTGTACACGACCAGCTTTGCCGCCAAAAACGAAAGAATGGGCCAGGCTCTCTGCCAGGCAGAACGGGATCCCGCCAGGCGGTACTGGGCAATTGTTGTGGCCAACAGTCCCCCCTGCACTACCATACACGACAATCCTCCGGCCAAAAGTCCTGTAGCAAATATCACCCACACATTTGGCATGAAGACCATTGTACGAAAAGCGTCCAATGATTGACAAGATCGAAAAATCTCTGTATGATATTTTTATCCCCGGTTAGGGGATAAAATTATTATGCCCAAAGGAACACCCAGGGACCAGTCCGTCCAGCACGCCATCCTCCACCGGATGAAAATCGCCCGGGGTCACTTGGACCGCGTCATTGCCATGGTGGAATCCGGCCACTATTGCATCGACGTCATTCACCAATCGCTCGCCGTCCAGTCCGCACTCAAGTCCATAGACCAATTGGTATTGAAAAATCACATGGAAACATGCGTGGCAGACGCCATCAAGCGCGGCGACAGCAAAGAAGTATTGAACGAAGTCATGCAGGTGATGGAAAGAAAGTAACGGAAGATTTCCATGTTACCATGTTTTAAAACATAGTAACATGAAATACTATGGAAAAAATTGTTGTCACTATTGGTGGAATTGGTCTCATTGGATTAATCTATTGGTTTTTCTTTGGGAAAAAGTCCCGCGAAGCGGGATCCCGCTCCGCGGGAGAGGAAGTATCTGATACCTGGACGATTACCGTGGATGGCGGGTATAAACCCAATATCATAAAAATTCCAAAAGATAAACCGACAACACTCACATTTATCAGAAAGGATGCAAACAGCTGCTTAGAAGAAGTTGTGTTTCCGGACTATAAAATCAAGGAATACTTGCCTTTGAATAAAGAGACTGTCATCACCCTCCCCGCTCCCCACAAACCATCAGGCTTCCACTGTGGCATGAGTATGTTTCATGGAAAGATAGAGGTAGCATGAAAACAACCTTCCCCATAATCGGCATGCACTGCGCGAGTTGTGCACGGCTGATTGAAAAAAAACTCAAGAAAACTCCCGGGGTCATGGATGCCGCCGTCAACTACGGCAGCGAACAGGCGACAGTGGATTTTGACGAAAAAATAAGTGATCTAAAAACAATCGGCAAAGCAGTAGAAGATATAGGCTATAAAGCAATTGTCGCGCCTGAGAAAAAATCCCGCGGAGCGGGATCTGGCTCTGCCATGACGCCCGATCAAATGAAAGAGGAAGCGAAAAAGAAAGAACTTGCGGATCTCAAAATAAAAGTGGTTTTTTCAAGCATTTTGAGTGTTTTCATCGTCCTTGGGAGCTTCCCGGAGTGGTTTAGCATCTTCATGCCGCCATACGTCCTACTGCTCCTCGCTATTCCGGTTCAATTTTGGGCCGGGTGGGGATTTTATCAGGCAACATGGTCGGGCTTAAAAAACCGTGCAGCGAGCATGGATACGCTTATCGCCATCGGTACGAGCGCGGCATTCGGATATTCCCTACTAAACGTATTGACCCAAAAACCAACGCTCTATTTTGATACCGCGGCAGTAATTATTACCCTTATTTTGCTGGGAAGATTTCTTGAGGCAAAAGCAAAAGCACATACGAGCGATGCGATTAAAAAATTATTACATTTACAGGCAAAAACCGCTCGTGTCATCCGCGACGGAAAAGAAATAGATGTTCCCATTGAAGAGGTCAATGTGGACGATACGATCCGTGTCCGGCCGGGGGAAAAAATCCCCGTAGACGGAAAAATCACCGATGGATCTTCAAGTATTGATGAGTCTATGGTGACGGGCGAATCGATGCCGGTTGACAAAAAGGCAGGCGATCCGGTCATCGGTGCCACAATCAATAAAACCGGCACGTTCCTTTTCCTTGCGACAAAAGTAGGCAGTGACACCATGCTTGCCCAGATTGTCACCATGGTGGCCCAAGCCCAAAGCTCGCGCGCTCCGATTGCCCGGCTTGCCGATGTCATCTCCTCCTACTTCGTGCCGATTGTCCTCATCCTTGCCGCTGCCACATTTGTCATCTGGTATGATTTTGGGACATTTTCCAGCGCTTTTACCAATATGATTGCCGTACTCATCATCGCCTGCCCGTGCGCCCTGGGTCTCGCCACGCCAACTGCCATTATGGTCGGCACCGGACGGGGCGCGGAGCACGGGATTCTGGTCAAAGATGCAGAGGCGTTGGAAATTGCCCATAAAACGAAAATCGCAGTATTTGATAAAACCGGCACGCTTACCCGTGGGGAGCCAAAAGTCACAGATATGGCGTTCATGGATAATCTGGAGAAGGTCGATGAAGTGAAAGCGGCAATTGCCGCGTTGGAAAAAAACTCCGAGCATCCGCTGTCCAGAGCCATCGTTAGCTTCATAAGACCACCTCTTGCAGGTTCGCAAGAGGTGGTCTTGCGAAATTTTCAGGCTATTGAAGGGTTTGGAGTCAAGGGAATAGTCAATGAGCTTCCCGTCCTCATCGGGAATAAGAAACTCATGGAGAAAGAGGGGGTGACGGGTTCATCCGAACTTGATAAAAAGGCTCACGATTGGATGAGTGAAGGCAAAACGTTGGCCTTTGTGGCGATACGTAAAAAAAGTGTTGCCCTCATCGCTATCGCCGATACAATCAAAACTGAAGCAAAAGAAATGGTTGACGGACTCAAACGGATGGGGATAGCCGTCTGGATGATCACCGGAGACAACGAGGTGACCGCCCGGGCAATTGCCCGCCAAGCGGGAATTGAAAACGTGATGGCCGGCGTATTGCCGCAGGAAAAGGCAGAAAAAATCAAAGAACTGAAAAATGACAAAAAATCTGTCGTCGCATTTGCCGGTGACGGCATCAACGATGCGCCAGCTTTAGCTTCTGCTGATGTAGGAATCGCGATGGGGACAGGCACGGATGTGGCGATTGAATCGGCCGGCGTTACTCTCCTCAATCGCGACCTCCGTAGCGTCGTGACCGTGTTTACCCTGTCAAGGGCAACTCTTTCCATCATCAAACAAAACCTCTTCTGGGCGTTTGGGTACAATGTTATACTCATTCCGGTGGCGATGGGTGTACTCTTTCCTATCACCGGATGGCTCCTCAACCCGGCACTGGCCGCTTTTGCCATGGCAGCAAGTAGCATATCCGTCGTCGGTAATTCGTTACGATTGAAAGGAGTACGTATATGAAAAGTGATGCAAAGGTTATCATTGGTGCAATTGTTGCAAGTGTCGTTATCATTGCGGGCGCGGTGTTTCTATTGGGTAACGATAAAAGCCCGAAACGTGAGTCGCTGGGGGCAGCCACCATGACCATCGACAAAACGTTTGAGGATTTTGGAGATATGAAAGCTGATGAAGAAAAAACAGCCACCTTCACCATTACGAATACGAGCGATGCGATCCTCCGCATTTGGAATGTATCCACAAGCTGTGATTGCACATTTGCAACCGTGGTCATTGGTGGAGTGGCGAGTGGCGAATTTAACATGCCTGCCCACATGATCGCATCTTTGAAAAATTGGATTGGCGAAGTGCCGGCCAAGCAAACGGCAACATTGAACGTCACCTACAAGCCGAAAATAATGCCGGTTACGGGAATCGTCACGCGACAAACGCGCTTTTCAACCAACGATCCGAAAAATGCAGAGGTGGAAGTGAGTGTAAAGGCTAATGTGTTGTGACTTATGCACTCTTGTCATCGCGAGCCCGAAGGGCGTGGCGATCTCATGTCAATGTGAGATTGCTTCGTCGAAGACTCCTCGCAATGACAACGAAACGCTCGCAATGACATTAATAATATGGAAACCGCGACATTATTAACCAGTATTTCTTTAATAACGGCTTTTTTTGGCGGCATGGTAGCCCTCTTTGCCCCCTGCTGCATTACGTACTTGTTACCAAGCTACCTCGCCAACATATTTAGGAGTCGCGAGAAAGTCGTATGGATGACCATCGTCTTTGGCCTGGGGATCGCAACCATCCTCGTCCCGACAGCCTTAGGAATCCGCGCGATCGGCGCAATCTTTCAGCAATATCATACGCAAACCTACGTCATTGGCGGCGCATTTATGATTCTCCTGGGTCTTATGGAACTCACGGGCAGGAAAATCACCATCCCCATGATCCACCTGACCATTGATCTCACAAAACGCCATGATCCGTGGTCCATCTACCTCTTGGGCATTTTTTCCGGTATCACGTCCTCCTGCTGCACACCGGTATTAGCCGGCATTCTGACGCTCTCCTTTCTTTCCCCATCCTTCCTCTGGGCGGGTTTAGCCGGGCTTTCCTACGTCTTTGGCATGGTGATGCCGCTTGTGGTCCTGGCACTTCTCCTGGAAAAAGTAAACTGGGCAAAACTTCCGCAATTCAAAAACAAAACCGTGAAGGTAGCCGGGAAACACGTGCTCGCAACCGACGCGATTGCTGGTGTCCTCTTTATCCTCGTGGGTATCACGTTCATTATCCTTGCCCTCACCGGCAGGATTACGATGGGTGTAGCTCAACCACTGGAACAAATGCTCGGTACGAGTGTTGCAAATGTAGTAAGATCATTGCGTAGTCTCCCCGGCAGTGAAGCACTATTTGTGATTATAATCATAGTATTTATTGGGTATATCATTAAAAAAAGGAGGACATCATGAAAAACCAGAAAAAAATAATTTCCAAAGTTCTTCATGGACTGAAAAGGTTAAACCTTGCAAGGCTGCAAGGTTTAACCTTAAAAAACCAAGGAACTCTCATCCTCCTCTTAACAACCTTCATTATCATTGGCTTTGTATTGGGCAAGAACGAAGGACTGCTTCGGCAGGTGATCACGAGTCCGTTAAGTCTCCTTCAGCGTTCAAAGGATACCGTATCGGCAAAGGAGCTCAAAAAACTTTTAACCAAGAAAAATTTTACATTTATTAACGTCCACACGCCGTATGAAGGGGAAATCGAAAAAACTGATACGTTTATAGCTTACGATCAAATCGTAGCCCAAAGCACTGCTCTTCCGAAAG
>JBBTTP010000103.1:0-3565 GCA_038064215.1 Patescibacteria group bacterium
GAACTTCTTACTGCTTTAGAACGAAATGGAACGCCGATGACTCTGGTTTCAGTAACCGAACCTCAGCACGCTACCCTAATGTTGGAAAGATCTGGATTAAGGCGTTTTTTTCCACAGGAAAGAACGATATTACTACACGATGTAACACACCCCAAACCGCATCCAGAAGGGTATTTGTTAGCAGCAAAACGCATGGGAATTGACGCTCTTCATCATCTTGTCGCTGAAGACTCGCCCAGTGGAGTCAGAGCAGGGGTTGCTGCAGGCGCTCATGTTATAGCAATCCCGGTGGATGCTCGTACAGAAATCGTCGATCATTTAAGGGAATTAGGAGCTCATCTTGTCATAAATGACTGGGGCGAGTTGGGAAAAGATGTTATTGCCGCACACGAAGGCGCTGCTAGGTGGCCCACGGAAGGAGATTTATCGTATCAGCCATTCCATGATGGCAGAGGGAACAGACTCTAAATCTAGATCATTAAAGCCGCTGCGCCCACGACCCCCACATTTTCCCGAAATACTGCAGGGACTACTTCCAGCGTCTGATCCAATGCGCGTAATTTGACCGCACGGCGAACCGGATCAAAAAAAATATCGCCGGCGTGGGTAAGCCCTCCGCCTAGGACCACTTTTCCGGGATTCAGGATATTCGCAGCAGAAGCAACACCAATCCCGATCCACCGCATGGCTTCATTCCAAACTATTGCTGCTAATTTATCGCCTTTCCGTACTGCTTCGGCCACATCCCGGGCAGTGATCTGATTTCTCGGAATATCTTTAAGAATGCTTACAACATAGTTTGAGGGGAGTGGCTTCGGAATGGGATTTTTTAACTGTTCCTTTGCAGCACGAGCCACCGAAGGCCCTGAAGCAAGAGCTTCCAGACATCCGCGTCTGCCGCAAGGACAGAGCGGACCATCTGGCTTCAGCGTCATATGCCCCATTTCACCGGCCCATGCGTGTTCACCACGATGCAATTTTCCGTCAATAATGACCCCACCACCGATGCCGGTACTGACGGTAAAATACAACATGTGTTTAACCCCCTTACCGGCTCCAAAACGATATTCTGCCAAAGCGCATGCATCCGCATCATGGCCGATCCGCGTCGGCAGTCCCAACTCTTTTTCAATTTTATCCGCCAAAGGAAACCCTTCCCATCCGGTAACGTGCATCGAAAAACGGGGCGTTCTGCAATCGGGCTCTACCGGTCCGTCAAAACATACGCCCACTGCCTGAATCGCTGATTTTTTTTGACCGGAGAGCAATTCCTTCGCAAGCGCCGTCATCGCAGCATAACTTTTATTCGCCGTTTTCTCTTCCGGCGTGTCACGGCGTAAACTTTGGATTATTTTCCCGTTTTGAGGATTCACAATTCCCGCTGCTAATTTTGTCCCGCCAAAATCAAGTCCAAGAATATATTGCATCATACTGTAGTTTTTACAGTTTCCCGAAACGCTTCAATCACCGCGTGCATGATGACATCCGTCACTGCCTCGTACTCTCCCATAACCGCGCCATTAAAATCCGTGTCTAATTGCGCTAACGGACCCTGCGGGACAGTAATATTTATGTCGGCAACATCTGCGAGTTTTCCGCCAGTAAACCCCGTTATCGCGACAACTTTCGCACCCTGTTCTTGGGCGTACGTTACAGCCTTCAGCACGTTTGGGGAATTACCGCTTCCTGAAAATGCAAAGACTGTGTCGTTTTTCGAAACACGGCATGCCATCATCTGCTGCAAAAATACCTCATCATATCCCGAATCATTTCCCCACATCGTTAACGACTCGCTACTATCTGTTAATGCCCTTGTACAAATTGGTTTCGCACCTTCGATTTTCCATCTCGGCCGTTTACTAAAATCTGCGCTAAAATGTGAAGCATTCGCTGCGCTTCCCCCATTGCCCATAAAAATAAATTGGCCATCTTTTTTATATGTTTCCAAACAAGCCTCAGCGATCTCGGCCACTTTTCCACTATCCTGCTTTATGACCTCATTCAACGTTACTGCCGTTTGCTCAAGAACTTTCTTTCCCATATCAGATTTTGTCTCTGTCGCCGGCATACCTTCTCCTTTCAAAAAATCCTAACACACTGTTTCGCTATTCGCAAGACCAATATCGCAAATTTTCTTAAAACGCTCCACGGCGATTGTTGCAAAAAATTGTTTCCACTGTTCCTGCGGCAGCTGGGCAAAGTCCTGCCAGATCGACCGGCCGGCCAGAAATCCCCGGCTGCCATTGGCAATCGCTACCTTAAGTCCTGCCACAAACCCTTCATACGTATCTCCTTTGGTCAGAAGTATCCACGGCGTTTCTCCCAACATTCGGGTCACTTCCTGACACGCTGCCGCACTGCCGGGAAATTCCAGCTTAAATACATCAGCGGTTATTCCATGCTCTAAAAAAATCTTCACGGATCGCGGAACCAGTGCAGACGCGTCGTACGGATTTCCGTCTAAAGAATAATTCAATATTTCAAGAAAAAATGGCAGTCCGTTTTTTTTACAGTCTTCGTATACTTTTTTGGTAAGAGCAATTTGCTGATCTGCTGTACGCGCATCGGGATGGAAAAAAAGAAGAATCTTGACTCCACTTGCCCCTTTGGCTTTTAACGCTTCCACCGTGTACTCAAGCTGTGTGAGGCGCTCATGATGAGTATCGGTGTATCCGGTTTTTTCTATACACAGGAGATACGGCGCGGAAATCGGGGTAGGGGACTCCATGACTTTTTTATACGCCGGCAGTCCATAATCAGAATCCAGAAGAACGCCACTGTAATATGGCGAAAGGGAAGTAATAAGAGTTTGCTTTATATCAATAATGGTTTGTCTGCGAATGCTTGCGGGTATTGAAAGAGGGAGCATTTTCTCTATACTTCCCCGGTGATCCAAAGCCAGCATCAGAATTCTGCCGTTTTTCATAAACGCTTCCCGTGTTGCCATAGAACGTATTATAATAGAAACATGACTTCAACGCTTGTCGCAGGGTTCGGATCCGTTGTTGCCGATGTGCTTATGCTTGCGGACGCGGTTTCTCTCGGTCATAAAAACCACGTTGCCCATCAGGAAATTCAGGTGGGCGGCGTTGTACCAACGGCACTTATCGTGCTATCGCGCTTAGGGATTGCAACGCAACTTCATACTGCCATCGGTGACGATCTTTTTGGGGACGCACTGCTTGCGATTTTTAAAAAAGAAAACGTCGGACTGGGAACAATCGTGAGAGGGGAAAAAACGGAGACGCCACTTGCCTTTGTGGTAATACAAAAAAAAACAGGACACCGGACGAGTTTCTATACCACGGGCGCCTTCCCGAATATCTCTCCTGAAGCCTTTAGCGATGCGCTCGATACCAGAACCACACATCTGTTGATTGACGGACACAACAGGAGGGTTGCTCTTGATTTCATCCGAAAAGCGCGCCAACAAGAGACCCAAGTCTTTTTGGATCTGGGAAATCCTAAACACGGCATGGAACAGCTCGTCGAACAATCCCATGTGATTATTGCTCCTCAGGCATATTGGAGCATCGTCTGGCCAAATCAACAACCGGAAGCAATC